>NZ_JBEOPL010000014.1:0-152230 GCF_040310065.1 Shewanella sp. TB7-MNA-CIBAN-0143 | reverse complement strand
ATGAGACTCAGTGAAGATGAGACTCAGTGAAGATGAGACTCAGTGAAGATGAGACTCAGTGAAGATGAGACTCAGTGAAGATGAGACTCAGTGTAGATGTGACTTAGTGAAGATGTGATTCAGTGTAGATGTGATTCTGTGTATATGCGATAGAGTTTACATGTGATTGGGATCGAGACGTGATGCTATGATAGATATTTAATCTCTGGCTAATGCCCACAGAGCTGATAATAAAAAGCCCCTATTTTTGGCCTTGACCAATAATAGGGGCTTTTTGATACTGACACCTTGTAAATGGGTGTTAGTCTTTGTCAGTTTCTGTGCTGGCTTCTGTGGCAACTGTTTGTTCAGCCGCTTCCGCTAACGCAATTTTCTCACGTTCAGCTTTAGAGATATAACGCTCAACAGGCTTGTTACTTGGGTTAGCCGGCACCACTTTATTTTGGCGAGCCTTGGCACGTTTGGCCAATTTTTTGATCATCTCTTGCTTTCTATTCATCTGATTTCTTACTTTGTAAACGACAAACTATTAATATCATTCTAGACGATACACGGCTTATCGGAGCGTGATGACACTGGTCTTGGAGCCTACGGCAACATCACGAGAAAATTTGGATGCTAATTTTAGCTTAATTGCTTAGCTGGATATAGTGTTTTATCCGTCAGCGACAATAATTAACCTATTAAGTCAGTTAAAGCTGCATCGGCTTGGCAATTAGGCGCCGAATTTTTTAATATCTTCAGCGGTAGCACCATCATTACATTCGCCACGAATTTCACCGCGCTCAGTTTCAACATAACGACTTAATTCAATAAAACCGGCTTTACAATAACCATTCATTTCGATGGTTTTTCTAAGACCCAGATCAATTTGTTGATGCCATAGTTCGAGGCGATTCTCTGCGTTACGTTGTTCAATTAAATAACTCTGTGCATCTTGTTTACTGCGAATTCTTCTTTCTAGCGGGGAATCACCAGGAATGCTGCGGTCAAGGGCGGTAGCTAATTTTGCTTTATAGACAAACAACTTAATCCCATTACCTTTAATTTGAGTACTGAATGCATCGCGAAACTGCCCCGCAAAGTCCATAGGATCAGGTTCGCTTGCGCTACAGGCGCTAAGCAGTATGAGACTGCAGATGATTAAGCTTATTTTTGACACTCATTACCTCATTCGTTCTTATGTTAAATGAAACTCGAATAAATGCTGCAATATATTATCATGACCTTTATTGATACAAGCATGGCCAGGGTAAAAATATTTCTACAGCAATATGTTAGCCACAGTGTTGAGATAAACTGTGGCGACATGACATAACCAGTGCTTTATGCGAAACGTTCGTTGAGGTAGCTGGTAATGGCTTTTGACTCATATAACCATTGGGTGTTGCCGTCTTGTTCGATACGTAAACAAGGCACTTGTAGCTTGCCACCTTGGCTTACTAACACGCTTTTGTTGTCATCTTGTTTGGCGTCGACTAAGTTAATGGTTAAATTTTGGCGACGCATATCACGACGAACCTTGACACAAAAAGGGCAGGCGGCGTATTGATACAATGCCAATGATTGAGTTTGTTGATCGACAATAGCTTGTTGATCTTGTGGACGTTGGCGCTTTTTAGGAGCAAACACAAAATTTAACAACAAAATAATTCGACCTAAAATCCAGCGAACGATAAACATAGATAACCTCAATCTTAACAATATTAATGATACATCATGATTACAAACGTTTGTGATTACTCGTTTGCAATGTATGCGCAGTCTACCCGATGTAGATAGCGGTTAACAGCCACAGACAGGTTATTTTACTTGTAGTTCAAGCAATGCTTCTGCGGCATCTTCTGCGGTGTTGATACGGCTTTCAAGCACAAATATTTTACCTGCATCAATTCCTGCTTGAGCAATTAAATAGGCTTTAACCGCTTTAGCGCGCTCTTGGGCTAAAAGGCCAAATTCATCTGCAGTAAACTGTTGGTGATTTTTAAGCATATTGTACAAACCAATGTGCCAACGCGTGATCAGCTCTGCTTCAGTCAGTTTTGGTTTTTTCTGCTGTAATTTTTGCTTGATGTCTAATGGATCCTGCGATAACTCTTGCTCAACCAATTGATACAATGCATCTGCTAATGGCCCCGTAACAGGGTATTTGCTGGCAGAGACACTTTTGGGGAAATCTTTGAATTTTATCCCCGCAGCGTTAGCCAGTTGCTTATGCAGTTTGGTTTCTGCTAATGCTTGTTTATCGTTAATTATGTCGATACTGCCTTTAATATTTAGATTAAGCAGCGGCCTGTCTATTAACGCTTTAGCCAGTTTGTCTAAGGTGCTTTTTTGTTTAAGTGAGATGTTGCTGCGTCCATACTCAAAACTGATTTTATCTATTTGTTCATCACTGCCCACAAGACCAGCTAAGAATGAAAACGGTGAGGTCACCGCTTTGGTTATGATATTGCCTAGTGCATTAATGATGATGCTACCAAAACTAAAGCTAGGAGAATCAATATCCCCAGACACATCAACGCCTAAATCAATTACGCCATGTCGGTCTTGCAATAATGCTATCGCTAATGTCACCGGTAGGCTGGTTGCTAAACTGCTGTTACTGCGTTTACCTAATTCGAGTTGATCAATCACTACATGATTACTGCCAACTAATTCATTGTTTTTAAGCTGATAGTTTAGATCCAGTGACAACTGACCTTTATCAATATAATAACCAGCATAAGTGCCCGAGTAAGGGTTAACCGAGGTGAGCTCTACTTTGTCAAAGTTCAAATTAAGGTCAAGATAAGGTTGTGCTAATAACGGGTTAACATCACCTTTTAACGTCACCGGTGCGTATTTGTCTATTTTTCCCGCTAAATCAACTGATGCAGTGGTTTCTGGATTTGATGATAAGTTGGTGATCTGGCCGTTAAGCATTTCAATGCCCGAAGCAAAATTGGGCGTTAACGAATTATCCGCAAAGAAGGCCGAGCTGTCTTTAAAGCCAATCTTATTAATGTTGAGCTTCATTTGTGGCGCATCGGTGGTGGATTGCTCATTGCCTGTCGATAAGGTCGCTTGTTCAGCTTTACTTGGACTAACAGCAACTTTATCTGTCTCAACACTATCTGTCTCGACACTAGCAGTGGTTTGTTTTACGTCTGCAGGAGTATTGATCAACTCGCTAATATTGGTGCTGCGGTCGGGTGAGATAATCAGGCGACTAAACAGCTTATCGAAGTTTATTTCATCAATATCAATGTTAGCTTGTTGGCGATCAAACGATAATTGGTTGATGTCCATGGTTTGCCATGTCAGCAAAGGTTGTTTTAACACGTTATCGTTAATGTGTAATTGACTGATGTTTGCACTGCCAGAGTAGGTTAGCGTGTCTTTAGCGTCTGCATGCAAAACACCCTTAGTGGAAAACATGCCATCTTCAATAGTGATATTGATGTAAGGAGCAATATAAGGTTGTAAACGTGACAGCAACATATTACTAAAGTCGATTTCAGCATTCACTGTTTGCGCTAATGCATCAACTTGTCCTGTTGACGTTAATAAGCTTTGTTGATTAATTCCTGCCGAAAATTGATAATCAATCGGGCTGGATAGATCTGATTTTATTACCCCAGTAGTGAGGTCAATCGGGCCGATTTGCCAAAGAATAATCTTATCACTGGCAATGCCTTCACCCAGTTTAACTTGATACTGCACGATACTGATTTTGTCTAGTGTGACTAACCAAGGGGAGTCAGCATCGATGGCGTTAGACGTTACTGCTGTTTTTTGTTGAGTCGTTTGTGAGTCTGTCTCAACTGTCGTTTCTTTCGTAGCATCTTGTGTCGCTGATGGTGGTGATTGCTGCGCTAATAGTGGTTCTGCATCTGTTTCTGTATCTGTTTTTGCAGTTGTATCGCTAGCTGCTTTTGTGTTGAGATCAGTGGTGACTTGTTTAACGGTCGCGATGGCTTTATCAGTAATGGTATCAGCCACATTTGTGCTGTCAGCTTTTTGCTCATCTGAGTTAGCTTTCTCTATATCTATAGTGCCTAAATCTGCAGTCTCTGAATCTATCGTGTCTGTAGTAGCTGATTCGGTAATAGCTGATTCGGTAATAGCAGACTCGGTAGTCGTTGAGGCTGTAGAAGATAAATCTGAGGTATCTACGGTAGTTGTTAACTCAGTGTCTTTAGGCAGCAATAAAGCAACCAAATCAGCACCAGTAGGAGTGATATTGAGTTTGATATTACCTTTTTCGGTATGGAACTCACCAATGCTAACGCGTTTTTTGTGGCTGTCTAAATTGATATTATTTAATGCTAAGACATCAATGGCGATTTTTTCATCTTGCTGATGTAACGCTTTAAAACGTTTAATCACTATCTGTGCTTTGGTGACATTGATATGGCTTATTGGTGCTAAGTTTTTGTCTTGCAATATCACGTCATACTGTCCGTTTAGGCTCAGCGTGCCTTCAGCTAAGTTAATCGCAAACAGTTGATCAATAAAAGACCAGTAACGTGATAAATCAATTCCAGTCACCTTAACATCGCCTTTTATTGCCAGGGGCGCTAATTGGAATTGCCCTTGCAATGCGACCGAGCCTTTGAATTGATCTTCTATGCGTAAGTTATAACGATTTACTTGGTCTTGCTTGTCGTTTAACGCACTACTCAAGCTATTGAATTGTGCCAATGACACATTGATGTTGGGATAATTAATGTGGGTATCTGTGACGTTGTCGTCTAGGGTAAACACGCCTTGTTGGATCTGAATATTAGCAATGTTTATCGCCGGTATAACACTCGGTTCAGTACTCATTGGTGTTGGCTGACTATTTTGGCTTAGGCGAGTAATAATGTCACTGAAGTTAAATACAACTTGTTGATTTGCCGTTTCAGTACGCGCCACTCTAAAGGTGGGTTGTTGTAGACGGATATCTTCAATCACTATCGCCCAAGATGAGATCGATTGCCATAATTGAATGTTGCCATAGGCCGCGGCGAATGACGCAAACGTTTTCGGGCTATCAAGTTCGTTGATTTCAAAACCCGATACCGCTAGTTCTAACGTAAATGGGTTGATACTAATGTCTTGTAGGGTAACGTTTCTGCCTAATTGCTCGGTTAATATCGTTGGTGCTTGTTGTTTGGCAATATATGGAATCAATCCGCCGAGAACAGCACAACCCAATAGATAAACAGTTAATCCATAAAGGGCAAATTTTAGAATACGAGAGCGCGGTGTAACCGCTGAGCGCAATTGCGCAAAAAACGAGGTCATAAGAGGTAATCTTGATACAAAACAGTGGCAACAGCTGACTATTTTACCAAAAAAACAATCGTAACGAATGATTATTTTGTCAGGATAATAGATTAATTTACATTTATGTTTATTGATGTTAACTTTATATTTAAGCTTATGTAATTAATAGATTTTTCTATTTGTCTTTTTTATATAGGTTCATTTTGTTTTGTGCGTTAAACACTTACAGTGACATATTGTTTTAACCTGATGGCTTGATGCCATTACTTAATAGGCATGATATCTGCGATATTCATACGCGGTATTTAATCCTCTTTTCAAGGATGAGAAATGCAAATACGTCTAGCTTCGAGCATCGATTTAGAACCATTGAGCCTGCTATTTGATCTATATCGGCAGCAACTACAACAGCCCTCTGACTATCCAGCGTGTCATCATTTTTTGAAGCATCGCTTGGCCGAAAATGATTCGATGATTTTTGTCTCCATCAGAGACGATGAAATGGTGGGCTTTATTCAATTATACCCGTCGTTTTCTTCATTGCGCCTTGCTCCTGTGTGGTATTTGGAAGATGTGTTTGTAAAACCTCAATATCAGCAGCAGGATGTTGTTAGCCAAATGTACCAAAAGGCTCAGTTGTTGGCACAAAGTACTGGGGTATTATTGATTAACCACCATGATTCCCAAGTGCCTATCGAACCTGAATCCTTAAGTTGTACGGCGTAAATTGATCAGTATTATTTGCTTACCATTAACCATGGTAATTAAGTCTGTGATGAGATGAACGATGAATTATGTAGACCTCAGTTATTTCTGATAAAATAGCTGAGGTTTTTTATTATTTTATCATCATAGATGTTAAGGAAAAGAGATTGAATAAGAGCGTATTAACCAACCTTATCGCGGCTGTCTTTATGCTGGTTGGGTATGTGTTACAACAACAAATTGTCATGACAATAGGGTTATTTGCGTTGTCGGGTGCATTAACCAACTGGTTAGCAATCCATATGTTGTTTGAAAAAGTCCCCGGTTTGTATGGTTCCGGTGTGGTTCCATCACGATTTGAAGAGTTTAAAGCGGGCATTAAACATTTAATGATGCAGCAATTTTTTACTCAAGAGAATATCGATCGCTTTTTGACAACCAGTAGTGCCAGTAGTATTGATTTAACCCCTGTGATTGAAAAAATTGATTTAGCGCCATCATTTGATGCATTAGTGTCGACTATCGAAAAGTCATCATTTGGTGGCATGTTAGCGATGTTTGGTGGAACCGAGGCGTTGATCCCACTGAAAGAGCCATTTATTGAAAAAATGAAACTGTCGTTAGTTGAACTGGCTCAAAGTGAAGAGTTCAATGCTATTTTAGTCAATGAGCTTGAAAAGCCAGATGTTATCGCAGATATGCAAGCTAAAGTGGCCAATATTGTTGAACAGCGTTTAAATGAACTTACGCCAGAATTAGTGAAACAAATCATTCAAGACATGATTAAAACCCATTTGGGTTGGTTAGTTGTGTGGGGTGGTGTGTTCGGCGGTATTATTGGTGCCGTAGCGGCATTGCTGCAGCAATACAGTTAACCCCAAAAACGTATTATTTTCATGGCGTTGTCTGCCATATGATATTGTCTGCCATATAATATTGTCAGCCAAATAACAGAGTAACAGAGGTGAGTATGAGTCAACATCATAGTATTAATTATTTAGAAATACCCGTGAGAGACCTCATCGCAACCAAAGCCTTTTTTACTCAGGTTTTTGGTTGGCAGTTTCAAGACTATGGTCCTCAATACAGTTGTTTTTTGCAGGTCGGAATTGATGGTGGCTTTTATCAAGCAGACTCTCAATTCACCTTAGCAAACGGCAGTCCGTTAATTGTGCTTTATAGCCAAGATTTAGCCGCCACAGAAGCTAAAATTATTCAGGCTGGTGGACTCATCACCAAAGCTGTATTCAGTTTTCCTGGCGGTAGACGTTTCCATTTTACCGACGTTAATGGTAACGAATATGCCGTCTGGTCAGAATAAAGACAATCAAATTGCCTCACCTTGTGTGAGGCAATGTTGTTTAGATCAACAGGATATCTGTTTAGGTTGCCATCGCTCGCTCGATGAGATTCTGGCTTGGCATACAATGGACCAACAACAAAAAAGCGCATTGCTGGAAACGTTACAACAACGCGCTATCGCGCGTAAAAAACGCTAGTAGGCCGCTAATCTATAATTGTTGAGCACTACAAATATCGTATTGAGCTACACCGCAGTTGGGTTGGTTCTCGGTTCGGTATCGGTTCTAAATAAGCTAAACCCGCGAGCTTGGTAGTTTTGTAAAGCGCTTGGGTGATCTAATGAGCAAGTATGCACCCAAACACGGCGGGTGTTAGGTAGCGACCACGCTTGTTCAATAGCTTGAGTCAGTAAATAGCCGCCAAAGCCTTTACCGATAAAGCGTTCACTTAAACCAAAATACATAATCTCGACAGTCGCGTCACCTTGTTGCTGCAACTCAAAGTAACCCGCTGGTGCACCGTCTTTATACGCGACAAACAAATGCAAATTATCCGCTTCGCTGTATTCCTGCCATTGGCTATCGGACAAGGCTAATTTATCTGTCCACTCCCACGCAGCACCCACAAATTGATATAAAAAACGATTGAATTGATATTGTTTTATTTTCACCTCAACCACGGTTAAGCCGTTGGCATCATGTTTAGGTTTTAATTGACTGCGGTCGGTCATCTCAAGATTAAAAATGCTGATGTCTGTCATGGTATCTCAATATAAATAAAGTTTATTTCTTAAAACTAACTTTTAAAATCATTCATAGCAAATTTAAAATAAATGCTTAGAAAAAATATATTTTCACAAAACAAATGTTGTCTATTGTGGTTAATTTTTGGCTAATGTAGATTCTCTGCGAGAGTAACCTATGGCAATGTAATTCAATTATAGAGGTAGTATATGTTCGAATGGATAGCAGATCCGCAAGCATGGGTGGCACTTTTAACCCTGATAGCACTCGAGATTGTACTAGGTATCGATAATATTATTTTTATCTCGATTGTGGTTGGAAAGTTACCTGTTCATCAAAGAGATAAAGCAAGACTTATCGGGATAGGTTTAGCGATGGTAGCTAGGTTAGGTCTACTATTAAGTTTATTTTGGATCATGGGACTCGTAGAGCCTATTTTCACCTTGCTAGATAATGCTATTTCAGGCCGTGATTTGATTTTAATTTTTGGCGGTTTATTTTTATTAGCCAAATCAACTCATGAAATTCATACGAGCTTTGATATTCCGACTGAATCAACTCATGGTGTTGCACAAGTTGGCTTTTACTCAGTGTTAATTCAAATCGCGATTCTCGATATTGTATTTTCATTAGATTCAGTCATTACTGCTGTTGGCTTGGTTGATAATATATCGATTATGGTTATTGCTATCGTTTTATCTGTCATTGTGATGTTGTTCGCCGCCAAACCAATCAGTATATTTGTTGAAGAAAATCCGACGATTAAAATGCTCGCATTGTCATTTTTATTGTTAATCGGATTCACTTTAGTTGCTGAGGGACTCGATTTCCATGTACCAAAGGGATACATCTATTTTGCAATGGCATTCTCGTTAACGGTGGAACTTATCAACATAAAAATCAAAAAGAGAAAAGAAACTGGCACTATTCATCTCAATAAAAAAATGTCAGAAAATGACTAGTTTTATATGAATGGTTTTAGATCGTAATTTTTTACAATAAAAAGCACACCATTAATGGGTGTGCTTTTCTGTTAATGCCATCTGCTCTTAAAATGCGTTTACATTTTAAGAGCAGAGCACGTAATGCTAATATGCGCTAGCGTGAACGTTTTTAACTGCACGGCCCGATGGGTCGTTAAGCCCTTGTAAACTTACATCCCACAATAGTGCTTCAGGGGTTGAACAGGCAACTGTTTTTCCACCTGGCACTGTTTCAGCGGCACTGGCTAATGGGAAAAACTCTTCAAAGAAGCTGCGGTAAAAATAGGCTTCTTTCGACTCTGGCGTGTTGTATGGGAAACGGAATTTTGCGTTAGCAAATTGCACGTCATCTACGTTTTCTGCCGCATGAGCTTTTAAGCCATCAATCCACGAGTAACCTACGCCGTCACTGAACTGCTCTTTTTGGCGCCATACCACTTCTTTAGGTAATTTGTGCTCAAACGCTTGACGTAAAATGTGCTTCTCGATACGACCATCTTTAGACATCTTCGCTTCAGGGTTAATGCGCATTGCTACGTCAATAAACTCTTTATCTAAGAAAGGCACACGTGCTTCAAGTCCCCATGCTGCCATAGCTTTGTTGGCACGCAAGCAATCAAATAAATGCAGCTTATCAAGCTTACGGACTAATTCTTCATGGAACGCTTGGGCGTTAGGCGCTTTATGGAAATACAGGTAGCCACCAAATAGTTCGTCAGCACCTTCGCCAGACAACACCATTTTAATGCCCATGGCTTTAATTTTACGTGCCATTAAATACATTGGCGTAGCGGCACGGATAGTGGTTACGTCGTACGTTTCTAAGTGATAAATCACTTCTTTAATTGCATCTAAGCCTTCTTGGAAGGTATACACAATAGGGTGATGAATTGTGCCAATGGCATCTGCCACTTTTTGCGCTGCGACTAAATCTGGAGACTCAGCTAACCCTACGGCAAATGAATGCAGTTGTGGCCACCATGCGCCGGTTTCGCCGTCGTTTTCAATACGGTGTTTTGCATATGTTTGTGTAATGGCAGAAATCACTGATGAATCTAGGCCACCAGACAATAATACTCCGTAAGGAACATCAGACATTAACTGGCGTTTTACCGCGGCTTCTAATGCTTCACGTAATTCTTCAATGCTAGCTGGGTTATCTTTAACGGCATCAAAATCGCGCCATTCACGGTGATAATACTGGGTTGGTTTACCGTCTGCAGAATATAAATACTGTCCTGGGTAAAACTCAGCAACCGTTTTACATACTGGCATTAATGCTTTCATTTCAGAAGCAACGTAGAAGTTACCAGATGCATCTAGACCTGTATAAAGTGGGATAATGCCCATGTGGTCGCGACCGATTAAGTACGTGCCTTTGGCTTTGTCATACAGTACGAATGCGAAGATACCGTTCAGTTTGTCTAAAAAGTCACAACCGTATTCTTGGTACAGTGATAAGATCACTTCGCAATCTGAGTTAGTTTGATACTGGTATTTGTCACCTAGCTGAGCTTTTAACTGCTTGTGGTTATAAATTTCACCGTTTACGGCTAACACTATGTTGCCATCAAGGCTGATAAGTGGCTGCGCTCCGTGGTCAACGTCAACAATCGATAAACGTTCATGCGCTAAAATGGCTTTGTCATCAGCATATATGCCAGACCAATCTGGGCCGCGGTGACGCAGCAGTTTTGACATTTCTAACGCCACTTGGCGAAGTTTGCTTGCATCAGTTTTGATGTCTAAAATTGAAAATATTGAACACATAATACGGCTCCAGCAGCGTTGGCTAATCTTTATCTGGTTCCTACTTTGCCAGTATTTTGGTTAACTGCCAAGCTTGTTTTTTGAGATAACATCATAAATATAGCTATTTTAATGATTTTATCTCTTTTAAATATCTTTTTATTTGAGCAATGTTTTGTTAAGTGTCATTTTTATTGAGATATCTTTATTTTTATCGTGATTATGGCTATTTTTTTTAAGATTTCATAATCAAATACCACTAAAAGCCATAATTGCACTAATGCTGTGCGTATGATGTTTATTTGAACAAAAGTGGGGCTTAATGGTCATTTAACGCCTTTAACGTAGCCATAATCGTGCCTACGTGGCATGTTGATGCGCGATAATGGGGCTTCAATTCACTCGGTGATAGTCAACCAAGCAGCGCTAAACTTGTTAAGTGTTTTAATACTGGATAGGGTTATGTTGATCACTTCTGTTAGTCACTTCTGTTAGTCACTTCTGTTAGTCACTTATATTGGTCACTTATGTGTAGCAGGCAGCAAAGCTGCATTTACGTTAAGCCACATTTTATTAAGGCTGGCGCTTTTTATTGCAACACAAGAGCGTGATCCATAAAATCGCTTTATAACGGAAACATATTTAAGGAAAAAAGTATGGTAGGTGAAACAAATTTAACGGCATTACTTGCATCGATGTCACCGGTATTATTAGATGACGAATACGTTTTTTGCTCAGTGCCGGGCGGCCAATATGGCGATTATCAAACTTTATCGCCACTCGCGACGTTTCGCGAATCTGAAGGGCTGACATTAGTATTAACCAAAGCGGCTGCTATAGAGGGCGGCTTGTCTTTTGAATCAGTATTTAAAGGCATTACCTTAACGGTACACTCTAGTCTGGATGCCGTTGGTTTAACGGCTGCAGTGGCCAATAAACTCACCGAAAAAGGCATTAGCGCTAATGTTATTGCCGCTTATTATCATGACCATATTTTTGTGCAAACAGAAAAGGCGGCTTTAGCCATCGAAGCGCTAAATGAATTTAGTAAAGTGTAAGTCAGGTTATCTAGAGGCTTAGCTTAGATACTCATAACACAAAGATTAATGACACAGATGCTAATAGCCAGTACTAACCAAATGCCAATAAAAAAAGCCCATCAAATACATGATGGGCCAATCCTTGGGGGGAAGGAATAGGGTGGTGCGGTACTAATCTGCAGGACGTAATTGATTAAATTCAGAACCGGCAAAGTATCCTGGCCAATCTTGGTTATTACCTAACTCAGCAGCGGCTTGGTAGTACACGCCTAAATCTTGTAATGAACCGGATAAATCCCATTCAGGACGATAATGATCGCAAACGTTATGGTAACAACCCTTCATTTTGACCAGCATTGCCGTTTTGTATTGTGCGGTAGCTTCATCAAGCGGTTCGTTACCACCACCGGCAAATACTGCTGGCACGCCTAATTTAGCAAAGCTGAAGTGATCTGAACGGAAAAAGCCGCCTGATGCAGGGTTTAGCTCACCTTGGCTGGTACGATTTTGTTTAGCGACAGCGCGGTCTAAATAGTTTTCTAACTCAGACTGGCCTTTACCGACAATCGTGTAATCTTTGGTTTTACCATAAATATTGGTGCTGTCGAGGTTAAATACAGCCACGGTTTTATCAATTGGATAAATTGGGTTTGCAGCATAATAACGTGAGCCTAATAAGCCTTGTTCTTCACCCGTAGTGGCAATAAAGGTTAATGAACGGGCTAAGCCATGCCCTTGTTTAGCTTGCTGGGCAAACTGGCGGGCAATTTCTAAAATACCGGCGGTACCAGTGGCATTATCTAACGCACCATTATAAATTTGGTCGCCGTCTTTGGTTTCATCGGTACCGATATGATCCCAATGGGCAGTAAATAAAATCTGCTCATCAGCTTGTTTGCTGCCAGCTAATGTTGCAACCACATTATAACTGTCGGCATATTCCGCTTTATTGGCAAATTCAATGCTGGCTGTTTGGGCTAAATCGACATTGAGTGAATTGGTAGCGGCGCGATCCATTAATGACGTTAATGACAAGCCCGCTTTATCGAATAAGGCCGTAGCACTGTCTAAGGTTAACCAACCTTCAACTTGGACCCGCTGATCTTGTTCTGCTTTGCTTTGAACTAAATCTTGTTGAGCACCGGTCCAGCTGTTTTCAACTACCGACCAAGGGTAAGAGGCAGGTTCGGTATCATGAATAATAATTGCGCCTAACGCGCCTTGGCGACTGGCTTCTTCAAATTTATAGCTCCAACGACCATAGTAAGTCATCGCCTTACCATTAAACTTGGCACCTTCAGGATGTGCAAAGCCTGGATCATTGACTAAAATGATGGCAATTTTGCCTTTCATGTTGAGATCTTGGTAATCATTCCAGCCATATTCAGGCGCATTAATACCGTAACCAACAAACACTAATGGCGCATCTTTAATACTCACCTGGCTACTATCGTGACGACTGCTTAACACGATATCTTGGCGGTACTGTAAATCCAACCCCGCTAAAGTAACCTGCTGTTGTTCGCTAGCGGTGTAGCTCACCATTGGAACCGGTTGCAAAAAACTGCCTTTATAAGCGCCTTTAAGCCCCATTTGGGTGAAGGCGGCAGACAAATACTCTATGGTGAGCTTTTCGCCTTGGGTTGTTGGCGCGCGACCTTCAAACTTATCCGACGATAATGTTTCTATATCGGTTCTAAAGCGTTGTTCGTCAAAGGTTACCGCAGTCACTTTAGCCGGAATAATATCGTCGGTTGCAGCGTGTTTAGCATCATCGCCGTTACATGCTGACAGTAAGGCAATGGCGCAAAAAGGAAACAATCGTTTCATGCTATGTCCTGTTATTGTTATTCGTTTTTATTTCAGACAAGCATAATGAAGCAAGCCAGTGCTTGAAAACAAGTTCACTGGCTTGGAATTGTGTTACCTAATGTAAATTGTGTCTTGGGTGCTCAGCTTATTAACTGGCGGACATTAACTGGTGCTAATTAAACGACGTCGATATCGCCAGCGCAGGCAAACACATGATTTGGTCTGAAAGGTTCTTTGTCTATATCACTCATTTGGCTTACGCCAGTCGTCACCAGAATCGTTTCTAGACCCGCTTGGAAGCCAGCCAGAATATCGGTGCGCATGTTATCGCCAATAATAACGGTGTTTTCAGAATGTCCCTGTATATGATTCAACGCCGAGCGGATAATCCACGAGCTAGGCTTACCCACATAAAATGGCATCTTACCTGTGATACGCTCAATGGCTGCACATAATGCGCCACATGCTGGGCTAAATGCAGGGCCGTGGGTGTCTGGGTTGGTGGCAATAAAGCGTGCACCGCCAGCAACAAAACGAGATGCTTTATGGATCATATCCCAGTTGTAAGAGCGGGTTTCACCGACAATGACAAAGTCTGGATTAATATCCGTTATGGTGAAACCGGCATTGTAAAGTTCGTGTGTAAGCGCACCTTCGCCAATTACATAGGCTTTATTGCCGGTTTGGTGTTTTAGAAAGTCTGCCGTAGCCATGGCTGAGGTATAAAAACAGGTTTCTGGTACATTAATACCTGCAGCGCCGAGTCGATTTTGTAAGTCTTTGCCAGTTTGAACGGGATAATTAGTGAGGATAACCAGCGGATTACCTTGTTCAAGTACGCGGTGAATAAACTTGTCGCTTCCAGGGATTAGCTTGTTGTCATGCAGTAGCACACCATCAATATCGCAAATAATATTTTTCATTCAGTCATTTCTTCCTTCAAATACAACCTGCTTACATCTAATGCTAATTCAATTCAGAAAACAACGATTAAATATAAAAAATGCCTGTTAGGTGATTGATTTACTCTTTGAGAGTTGGAGATATTGGTTGCAGGTTGCAGGTTGCAGGTTGCAGGTTGAGGAGTAGGGGATATTGATTATAGCGTTTGCTGTTGTCGATATGGCTGCGGCCACTAACGTCCTGGCGCGTCACACCAGATCAAGAGAAACGGCCCAGCCACTCCGCAACATTTTCTCTATTGACTTAAACAACAGATATGGAAAAGTCGCCATGGCGATTTATCCTGCTTTTTTGTTCATGTGTCTGACTAACGAAGCTTACTTTAACAACAACCTCTGATACATGTATTTGCCACAGTAGAAACTGTCATGATAATGCAGTAGCTGAATGTTTTTTTATTGATGAATAAAGATAGAGTTAGGCGGAAAAGCGATAAAAGCAGGGATGAGTCACACTCCGAGAGATTAACTACTGATAACCCCCTAGAACAGTAGTTAATTCATTGAATTCAGTCTATTATTTTTATACTGATTAGGTAAATTAATTTACAATAGTGATGTTTAAACAACATTAATGATGGCTATAATGACAAATGATAAACCGTGGCTAACACAATATCCTGAGGATGTGCCCGCAAAAATAGATTCAAGTATGTATAACAATATCAATGATTTGTTTAAAGAGTCTTTTAGTGTGCATGCTAAAAAAGCAGCATATATTAATATGGGACATAGCTTATCCTACCAAGATCTCGAAAGTAAAAGTAACGCTTTTGCTGCTTATCTACAATCTGAACTAAAAATGAAAAAAGGCGAACGAATCGCCTTGATGATGCCTAATTTATTGCAATATCCCATCACTATTTTAGGAGCATTAAAAGCAGGACTCATTATTGTCAATGTTAATCCACTTTATACCCCTCGAGAATTAAAGCATCAATTACGAGACTCAGGGGCCAGTGCTATTGTTGCCGTAACAAATTTTGGTAATAACCTTCAGCAAATACTGCATGAGACTAACATTAAGCATGTTATGTTAACCAAAATCGGAGATGAGTTAGCTATGCACAAGCGTACATTGGTTAACTTTCTTATCAAACATGTCAAAAAAATAGTGCCTAAATATCATATTCCCGACGCTATTTCATTGCGTAGAGCATTAACCGAAGGCAAAAAACTTCCCTTTATTGATCCCCAAATAACAGTAGATGATTTAGCATATCTCCAATATACAGGTGGAACGACGGGTCCTGCGAAAGGGGCAATGCTGACTCATAGTAATATTATTTCTAATGTTCTACAGGTTCATGCTCATTTTAGCCCAAGAACCTTATATGATAAGGAATATGCAGTAACCCCACTTCCGCTTTATCACATTTTTGCCAACTCAGTGAGTATGATGTTTATGCTCTTTCTCGGTGCAACCAATTTACTCATTACCAACCCAAGAGATATAGATGGTTTCGTAGTAGATTTAAGTAAATATCCATTCACAATGGTTTTTGGTTTAAATACACTTTTTAATGGTCTAAACAATCATGCTGGTTTTCAAAAATTAGATTTTAGTCACGCTCGTTTTACTATTGCAGGTGGAATGCCGACGCAGAAACATATTGCTGATCGTTGGCAACAGCTCACTGGAATGCCTGTCATAGAAGGTTATGGCTTAACTGAATGTTCCCCGGTAGTCGCAGCAGGTACTCATCAACAACAATCATTTATTTCTTCAATTGGTGTCCCTTTACCCAGCACTGAACTTCGTATCGTTAATGATGAACATGAACCTTTAGGTCCTAACCAAATTGGTGAAATTCAAATTAGAGGGCCCCAAGTGATGAAAGGCTATTGGCAACAAGAAGCCGAAACTAATACTGTAATGCATACAGGAGGTTGGTTAAGCTCTGGCGATATAGGAAGAATGGATGACGATGGGGTTTTTTATATTGAAGACCGTAAAAAAGATATGATTCTAGTATCGGGATTTAATGTTTTTCCAACTGAAATTGAAGAAGTTGCAACCCTTCACCCTCACATCATCGAAGCTGCGGCCATTGGCATTCCTGATGACGTCACAGGAGAGATAGTTAAATTATTTATTGTACGCAAAGGTAATGTGACCGTTGATGAAATAAAAAAACATTGTAGAAAATATCTTACCGGTTATAAAAACCCAAGGATAATTGAATTTAGAGATGAATTGCCAAAATCAAATGTTGGCAAGATCTTACGTCGAGAATTGCGAGATTCATAGGCGCTATTACTGACGTGCTAAGGATAATCAACATATTTGGTATTGATATGAGGCGCAGCCGAACAAATCCGACGAAACCTCATTCACATGCTGACTGAGGTTCTCGTCAACGTCCATTTCAGCAATTTGGTGCGAGAAAGGCCATGTGAGCTTCACGCATTCTTGTATAAAGAGTTTTCAACGGCCTCAAGTTCAGAGTTGAATCACACCTTTTGAAAGTAAAATCTTTAACTTATGTATGCCCCAAAGTTGGTTAGGCTATGGCCTGCGGCCACTAACGTCGTGGCGCTTCACCCACACCAGAGCAAATGGGTAAAGCGCTTGTACCCCTTTGCAAACCCTCAGCGTTCCGGCAACATTTTCTGAACAGCGAAAATGTCGCGACGGAAATTAATCTAGCTTTTGGCCTCGTTTGAATCCTTCTTCGGTCAACTCTTTATAGTAAAGAATGAAAATGCTAACGCTTCCTATGGTACATCCTGTACCGCGAAAGCTAAGCTCACCATCCATGGCCAGCTCACGTATTCTTTTATAAAGAGTCTTCAACGTGCTCAAGTCCAGAGTTGAATCACACCATTTCCAAGTCAAGAAAACTAACTCGTTTTTGCCCCAAAATTTGTTTGGGCTATGGCCTACGGCCACTAACGTCGTGGTGCTTCGCCCACACCAGACCAAGAGGAAACCAACGGCTGTTCCCTCTTGGATCACCCAGCCGCCCCGCAACATTTTCGCTATTTACGAAACAACAGCTGCGAAAAGGTCGCCATGGGGTAGATCCAGCTTTTAACTTCATTTGAATCCAGCTTCGCCCTTATTCGAAAATGCTAACGCTTCCGATAGGCCATCCCTGGCCAACGAAAGCTAGCCTGACGTCCTGTCAGGCTCACGCTATTTTCTTCAACGTGCTCAAGTCCAGAGTTGAATCACACCATTTCCAAGTCAAGAAAACTAACTCATTTATGACCCAAAGTTTGTTTCAAATATGAACCTGTGGCCACATCATTCCAGACGAAAAATGCTAAAAAGTGCATAATTTTCGATGGGGATCGTACTACTTAACACTTCATCAGTATCTGGCTTATAAATATCGAATAAGTATCCTGTGTAAGGAATATTTCCCACCTTTATGTTGTGTGTACTGTATACAAAAACAGTTGTAATGGTTTTTAGTGTTTTTTTAAGTTAAATCGGCTAATAAGTAAATTAAAGTAGTACGATAAATAATTTGTTTATTTTGTAATACATTGAAATAAATGTGTTTTTATTTCCTGCTGAATATTGAGTCCACTTTTAACGCGCAACCTCGCTTTTATTTGTCAGTGGCGTTAAATAAAACTGCTTTACATCAAGAAGATAGTAAATGTAGGATGATATTAATCAATAACTTAAAAGGGCGACTTTAATTTTTTTTGCCCTTCAATAAGCTGTTATGCACTTTTTGGAGTAACCGCATGGAAGCAATAACAAATAATCTGGGTGATCCATCCTGGTGGTTCACAGGAATATTCTTCACGGTAGCGGGTGTGCTGCTTGCTAAATTTTCGCACCACATCCCTAACGTGCTAAAAAACTTACTCAAAGGTGTTATTACTCGACGGACAATTAAAATAAAAAACACACGATTCAACCAAAGCCTCGTTAACTATCAAATCGCAAGAACCAACTCATACTTTATAATTTTCATAATTATTTGCTGCCTTTATTCTACGTGGCTTGTATCAGGCTCATTTCTAATTATTGTAAAAGCTTCACCATGGCTGGCAGTGGCATTGAGCACCCCCATATACATATCTGAAATACTTTGGCTAATTCAAGATGGTTATACGAAAGAACTCGCAAGATCTCGCGGTAAAATCGCATAACAAGGCGCTCAAATCGCTCGCTTCGCTCACTGGGACTGGCTAAAGCCAGCCCCTTAGCTTAATCGTTTAACTAGGCCGCTGCGCGGAGCCAAATGCTGACTCAATCGAGTGTATTAACCTCATTGAATCAGTTAGACTTAAAAAAGAAGTGATGGAACACCATAATGACAAGGGAATTTCAATGAAATACGTACAAACCAAGCCATATTATCAGTTCAAAACTGCTCAGCAGCCCAGAGCCAGCATCAAAAAAGAAAATTCCTATAGCATAAAGCGTACCAATTAACCTGGACTCGGCAACGGCCAAGTCCAACAAGCGGTTTGTGCCATGCAAACAGCGCAACGCACAAATACTAAAACGTTAACCACATGAAGGAACATCATGTTTTCTAAACTCCCCCCAAAGTTGTCAGTTCCATTGTTTTATGGATTCATAACAACTATGTACCTGATCAGGTTTTTTGTCGGGAATATATATGGAATTTTTCTACTATCGGTATTCGTCTATTTGAATGGTGAAGCCTTATTTGGGAACGTCCCATATAGCTTGGATCAGCTGATGTTCTGGATAGTTTCACAAAGCGAATCTACAAAAACAGCCATACTTAGTTCTTTTATCACAGTAATTGGGTTCATGCTTGCTTACGCAACAGCAACGGCTAATTGGAAGGGACAGTTATTGGCCAATCTAAAGTTGCAAGCTGCTGACGAAATAGATATTTTCTTTGCTGAATATTCTAAATTAGCCACAGACTGCAAAATATATGCTTCAGCTCTCGCTGAGGCCGTTGATAAAATCCAAAAGAATTGCCCAGTTGATAATGCAGTCTTTCTAGCCACTTATAATCGTGACCAAGGACAAATATTTGTACAAAAAAGGCAACGACTTATCGCAATGGGTATCGATGTTCATGGGTTTCAAGGAAGGTATAGCACATTGCTTCTTTCGGCCCCAGGGCTAAAGTCGAGCCTTGATTCTGCAATAGCAGCAGTATCAAGCATCAATGATAGCCTATGGATTAATGTCCCTTTTCATATTCAGGGTGACGAAAATGTTGTTCAAACCTTTGTGAATCAGGTAAACGTAGCTGACAGCTTGTCACTTTGTTCTTCCGTTGATAAACACCATAGCGCGTTAAATTTCTCAGCAGGCAGTGTGAGAGGCAACTTAATGTCTACTGTTGTTGGCTTTAATATTTGGACAATGTTTCATTTGTATAGTCAAAGTAAAGATTTCTATTCTTCTATTAAAGAGCGTTACGTCAACCTGCACAAAGATGGTTAACAAAACGTGCAAGCGGGACATTTTAAAGCGCTGCTTTGCAGCTAAAATGCCCCTTCACTCAGCGTTACCCATAGAAAATTTAACCTGAAATTCACGAATTAGAATTAATGTTCTAACTCGAAAATGTCCAAAAACGAGCTAGTTACTGCTTGAAAATATCTAAATTCAACTCTGAACTTGAGAACGTTGAAGAAAATAGCGTGAGCCTGACAGGACGTCAGGCTAGCTTTCGCGGTACAGGATGTACCATCGAAAGCGCTAGCATTTTCGAGTAAGGCCGAAGATGGTTACATACGCTGTCAGAAGCTCGATCAATTTCCGTCGCAATTTTTTCGCTGCTGTTGTTTGGTTAAAAAGCGAAAATGTTGCCGGAACGGCAGGGGTGATCCATAGGGGATTGCTGTAGATCCCCTTATGGCCCGTGCAGGGTGGAACCTTGCGATCTTAATTCAAACGAAGTTTGATAAATCGGGTGTGAGAGAGGATAACATGGCCACCCACGATTGTTGTTCGAGAAGATAGAACGTCAATATGGCATTCAAGAGTTGGCCTAACAAATCATTGTAGTCGGAATTTTTCTCGCTTCGCTCCCAAAGTTCCGGTGAGTGAAGCGTTGGTAAATAATATGAATTCATTCTTTATCCGTCTGGGTTATAAATCAGATCATAATTTGATCGAGTTTAGCGGTGATCACAGATCTGGTGATTTTCCTGATGTCCTTTACATATTGAAAAATGCTCTCAAGCCTTCAAGAATTATAATGGAAGACTACGTAACTGATGATTATGTTTGGGAAGTCGAATTTGAGAGAGGGATCTTCGAATTAAATGATGATTGGGGTGGCTTGTTTATTATCCCTAAAACCAATCATAAAAAAGTAATCGAGCAGATTTCAAAAATACTAGTTTCTTCAGGCTCTTTTAAGGAGATTCAAGTTGATAAAAGCAAATACACATAACAAGGTTAGGCATGCTCGCCTTCGGCTGGAACTCCTGAAACTGTCATCTTATGTGCAAAAGGTCGAAAAAAATCCGTCCAAGATACAAGATAACATGGCCACCCACGATTGTTGCTATGATGAACAGGCAAATAAAAAGCAGATACTATAATCAGTATCTGCTTTTTATTACTTTAAAAATCAATCGATTAAGCTGTTATGGCCTTTGAGGGTTAACTATTTTTGTGGAGTAATTAAGTACTTCTCACCAGTAGCATGTTTAGAATAACCCGCTATTGATTTTAATTGTAATACTTCAGCCAATGACACTTCATGGGTGTAGTGGCTAGCAAATGTGGTGGTGATTTCATCTGCAACACGTTTACGCATCGCCATAACCGTTTTCGTGCCTAACTTGGCTAGCGCATTGAATAATAAGAAGCCATTAACACCCCATGCAAAACCGAAGTTACGATTTAGAGTAATAGGGCCGCGGTCTAATGCGCCATAAATATAAGCTTGCTTGAAAGTGTCAGAACCATAAACGCTGTGTTCTTTCATATCGCGCGATGCAGCCACTTCCATACAGTTAAGAATGTCACTGGTTAATTTACCGCCACCAATTGGGTCAAACGCAATCGTTGCACCTGTTTCAATAATTGCTGCGGTTAAGTCAGCTAGGAAAGTATCACTGCTTGAGTTAACAACGTATTTTGCGCCCATGTCACGTAATAGCGTTTCTTGTTCCGCTTTACGGACGATGTTAATTAAATCGACGCCATCGGCAATACAAATACGGTTTAACATTTGGCCAAGATTAGACGCAGCTGCTGCATGAATAATGGCTTTATGGCCTTCAGCACGCATTGTTTCGACCATTGCTAATGCTGTAAGCGGATTAACAAAAGAAGATGCACCTTCTTTAGCGGTAGTGCCTTGTTTCAATTCTAGGCAGCTTTGCACATTGGCACAGAGGTACTGACGATACGTTCCACCGCCAATGACAGCAACGGTTTTACCCATTAATGCTTGCGCTGCAGGCGATGAGCCTGCTGCGACAACGGTTCCTGCACCTTCATTACCAACAGGAATGGCTTTACCGACTCGGGTTTTAACCGCTGGCATAAATTTAGCCGGAACATCCGCAATAATAGCGGGGCTTTGTTCAGTGCCTGCTTGTGTCGCAGTAGTCATATCTGCAGCGCTGAACAGAACGGCTAAATCAGACGGATTTAATGGCGCAGCTTCAATGCGAATAACCACTTCATCGGCACCTGGTTGTGGCATGTCGATGTTTTTTAACGCAAGCGTTAATTTATTGTCTTCGCTGATCAATGAAGTCAGTTGGATATTGGTATCTGTCATTGGGATTCTCTCCTGTAAAATAATTAATTCATTGAGCCAATCACTTTATGGTATTGGCTATGTTCTGTTTGTAATTGAATTCAAGCCAAACGTCAGTATTGCTTGTTTTTATCGCTAATATCATTTCGTATAAATAAGTGTTATCCAGCGTTCGCCGCTTGGATTTGAGCTTTCACTTTTTGCATAAATTCGGGCATGTTTGCTAGGCGATCGGATTCCACCTGTTGGGCAATAACCGTTTGGCTCATGGCATCGTTCCACTGTTTCATGCCTGGTATTTCAGCCAGTACATCCCAGTTAAGCTGGCTCGAGCCAAACGCGCTGACTATGGTGTTGACGTAATAAACGTAGATATCTGCCATGGTGAATTGTTCGCCGGCAATCCAAGGTGAAAACTGACACAAACGACTTAAGCCGGTAATGCCACGGGTTAACACTTGGCGGACCTCAGCGTTAACCGATTCAGGAACTTCTGTGCCAGAAAATGCATAAGGTATAAGTCGTCTGCTTGGCAGTTCAAAATAAAGCTCTGCCATTTTCATAATTTGACGCACAACTGCACGCTCTCCGGCATTTTCAGGGTATAGCGACGTTGCAGGGTAAGTCTCTTCGATAAAGTCGCAAATGACACTCGACTCTGAAATATTCAGTCCTTCAGTCGTTGTGATAGCAGGTACTTTGCCAGCTGGACTGACTTTCAGTAACTCGTCACTACCACCGTAAATAAGGTTTTCTTGAAATGGCAGTTGTTTGTATAGCAGTACATGTTTCACTAGGTTGTAATAGTTGCTAGCTGCAAAACCGTGCAAAGTAATCATAAGTCAGTGTCCATCATTTACGTGAAGGCTGGTGCTACTTGCCGAAAAATGCAATTAACACCTCTGTTTTTAATACGCGGCAACAGGGTTAAGGTTGCAATGTTTAAGTTAACTGTATTATTACCTGTTTTAATTTGGTTATATATAAGGGAAAATGCTAATCACTATTGCTTTTAAGACAACAATAAAGCCAAAGCACTCAGATTTAATGGAGAAGTAAGTTGGATCAACTACGTGCAATGCGGTATTTCAGTAAGGTAGTAGAAACGGGCAGCTTTACCAAAGCGGCGAGTGCGTTTAATGTGCCGCCATCATCCTTGTCTAGACGAGTTGCTGATTTAGAAAAGAGTTTGGGGGCGACCTTGTTAAAGCGTTCGACCCGAATCGTTAAACTAACCGAAGTGGGGCAAATTTATTATAACGATGTACAGCAAATATTGAATCAACTAGCGCAAAGTAATGAAACGGTTCGTAGTTACCAAACAACGCCAATGGGGCGTTTACGGATCAGTTCGATGGTGGGTTTTGGTGAAAAGATATTACTGCCGTTGTTAGATGAATTTAGCGCGTTATACCCTCAAATTGTTTTAGATGTCAGTTTAAGTGACGAGTTATCAACACTCGGACGTGACGATGTCGATATTGCTATTCGCGGTGGTTACGCGCCCAATGAGCGCGTGTTAGCAATAAGACTGATGGACAATGGCTTTATTCCTGTGGCGTCACCAAGTTACATAGAGAAACACGGTATACCTAACAATGCGATGGAATTAACGCAACATAATGGCCTGTATTTTAAAGCGCCAACAGGGCCAACGCCTTGGTTATGTAATATGAACGGTCAATGGCATGACGTTTCAGGACCGGCGGTGGCGATTTCAAATAACGGACCCTGGCTGGCGAAAAAGGCTTGTGATGGGGAAGGTATCTTAATGTCAACTCGATGGGCGTTAGCGTCTTATCTTGAGTCTGGTAAATTGCTAGAACTTAAGTTTGAGCATGAGTTAGCTATCACTCAACATTCTGATATGGCGGTTTACTTGCTGTATCAAAAACAGCGCTACTTAGTCCCAAAAGTAAAAGCGGCAGTAGACTTTTTAGTGGAAAGAATAAAAGTAACAAATGATCGTTAGAAAGCGCCATTCTCTTTCGTGGTGCCGTGGAGCTTCATCTCTGATACTTACTTGTTTTTGTCATTATGACTTTCAACTTAAATATTCCCTTTGAAGCAAATTAAATAATCTGTAATGGTCAAGTATTTCTGGAGAGATTTTAAGCCGCTTTTATTCAATATTCCATGCCGCGCATTTCCTACTATTTGGGTGTCAAAGTACTGCAATACGGTCTCCCAAGATTGCTCGGTAAATAAAGCAGAGTTTATTTACTCTTTTAAAATAATGATTAAAGATGGCCAGACCAAGATAAACTATCGTTAGTCTAGAAGGCATGCCTTACTTTAATAGTGTCGGAAGCTATCGCACTTCAAGTTAAAGAAGTGATGTTAATTAATTATAGGTAGGGAGTTGTCCGAGGCTGGATAATAAGCGATTAACTGTAAAAGGAGCTCGTCATGCAGTATAAAAACACTCAGCTTGGAATCGCGATGCTTTCAGTTATGGGAATTGTAACATTAGTGCTTATCTTTGCTTCGGTAACTCAACCTACCGAACCGATCGGATTTGCGTATTTAATTGTAGGTGTGGTTTCAATTCTTTTTTCAGCATTAACAATCAAAGTTGAAGGTGGGAAAGTGAAATGGTTTTTTGGTCCAAAATTTTGGAATAAATCAATAAAAATATCTGAAATTGAGTCGACACAAGAGATAAGAACCAAATGGTACTATGGGCTCGGCATCCGGTTAATCTCAACTGGATGGTTATATAACGTTTCTGGTCTAACGGCTGTTGAATTAAAACTTAAAGATGGCACAACGGTTTGTCTGGGTACAAACGATCCAGAAAATCTAATAAAGGCTATTAAGCAAAGTAGCTGACTTGTGTTCGTTCATTGCAAGTTTGAGTAAACTATTTTCCGCCTTTTACTGTGCTCGTTACTATCTCGCTTCTGTCCCGAAACGATTTAGATAGTGAGCAAATCATATCGTCAGTCGCGGGTAGATTCACTCCATTATGAATAGTATCTCTTATCAAACCACAACCCACTAATAGCTCAATTGTTGAGCAGCTTCTAGCATGTTAAGCTCAACCTATAAAGTCTGCGACAGCGATTAGCATTATTGAAAAATAGGATTTTTATTAATAACTTGCTATTGTTTCACTAGGTTTTAAGGTTCCTTTAATCGCTTATTTTAAAGGTACGTTTTTATAGAAAATGTGGATAGCAAATGATTGATGCGGTTTGTACTTATGGTGGGCAAAGGCACACTTTTTCAATTTTGAAATTTCAGGCGTTACCTGAAACTGAAATTGAAAAATTTAGGCAGTTTTTACAATGCCCTGAGTGCGAAGGAAAAGCTTACTATCGTAAGAGAAGCTCAGACGGTAAAGCGGCGTGTTTTGGCTCTAGATATCATGTTGCAGAATGCGATGAAGGTCATTTTTCAACTCAACGAGACCGAGAGACTCGGCATAGCGTAGAAGTGAATAAAGTCATTTCAGATGCTGATATTATTAGCATTGATTTCATGTTATCAAACACCAAAAAGCCAGTTACAGAGGTGCAAACTGTTGCCTCTACATCAAGCCTCATTTCAAGCAGCCTCCCAAAAATCGATAATGCCAGTCGTAAACACAATGGCAACAATGAACAAACCAAGGTCAAAGTGCTAGGGCTGGAGAAAATACTCAATAGCCTAATGCGTGGTAGCGACTTAGCTGAGTCGAGTACTTTGATTGAGCTTGATACGGGTTATAAATTCAAAGCGAAGAATTTATTTGTTAACTTTGCCGAGGCTGAGCCAAGCGATAATGCTAAACAGGCAAAGCCTAAAATGTACTGGGGTACGATTTCGCATCTAGACAAAGAACTTGATTGGTTAAATCCATCTGATTGTACTGATGTTGGCATTCCTATCTCTAAATTTAAATCGGCAATATTAGAACGTTTCAATGTATCGGAAGGGCGTCAGTTAGAAGGTGCGGGGATTATTTTGTTTGGAAAATGTTTTTGGAACTCAAAGAAGACACGCAAGATAATTGAACTGTGGAATGCAGACAGAATTTTTATCTCAGTATTAGAAGACTAATCTGCAATAAGCCGTTTAGCCATTAAAGGCATACAGGCTTATATCACAATATGTTGTTTACAAAATTGAAGCAGTCTTTTGATAAATGGCATGTTTGGTTTTACAGCCGTGTTTGCCGCACTTTTGCTATTAGATTGACCTTTGAGTCGATCTTCTCTTATTTTTCGCCTTTCATCAGCACGGTTCGCGACTTCGGCGAACTGTTGTCTTTGTGCCAATGTCATACTGGCCATAAAGCTCCGAAAAGGAACTTTGGGTGTGGCAGCGGCTAGATTGGTTTTTGGTGTGCTACACATAGTTAAACTCTAGTTGGCAAATGGTGGTGTACTTAATAAGACCGACAAGAGTGAGATAACATTTCATTTGTGGCGTAATTTACATTTGGCGGGCGATATCATCACATAAGTACGCTCAGATATTTATCACTTCTATAATTCCCTAAAGTATGTTTTGAACAACTGTTTTGCTAAATGATTGCTAATAGTTTTGGCAACTATTGACTAAACGTTTGGCAAACTGCTTAGTCTTTGTTTTTATAGCTATTATTGATAATAAAAAGCCCTGAGACGATGACGACTCAAGGCTTAGATTGATGGCAATGTTGACTAGCAAGATATGCTCACCTTGCTTTTGTTTAGCGCTCAAATTCGGATTCTGTTAAATACGTGCCATACGTTTAAGCAGTAACAACCACAATACAGGGAGCAGTAAGATATAGAAAAATAGCACTTTTGCACCGATATCACCGTAGAACAAGGTGTTGTTTACAAACCTTACAATACCCATAGGATCCCATGGCATGTAATGGATATTACCGTGTAATAACATGGCGCCTAAAATCATAATGGTAATGGCAATCCATTGTCTTGCGGGCTCGTAACTTCTCACTAGAAACGCAGGGATTAACGCGGCTAAGCCGATACCAACAAAGTTCTGTGCAAGGTGAGCCAGTATTGGATATTCACTGCTATTAAACCACCACAATAAGTTACCAGCAGCAGACTGGCCAATTGCCACGATAGTTAATGCATAATAGCCAATGCTAATGCACAGGCTGAGTATGACTAATTTGATGATATTCATTTATTCCCTTATTGTTTGAACATTCCATTAACGTTTTTTGCAAAACGTTTCAGCAGCTGAGTAGAGGCTACTTTTGTAGTATTGCATTATATCGGCTAAAGGCCGCATCGAGATCGGCAATTAAATCGTCGGCATCTTCAAGTCCAATGTGTAAGCGTATTAATGGTTTGCTGCTGTCCCATTGAGTAGCGGTACGGATATTGTTAATACCGAATACCCCTAAAATTAAGCTTTCGAAACCGCCCCATGAAAAGCCCATTTTAAAATGGTCCATGTTTTCAACAAAAGCAGTGACTGACGCTAAGTCGCCTTGCTTGAGTACAAACGAGAATAAACCATTACCGCCGCTAAAGTCGCGCTTAAAAAACTCGTGACCAGGGCAAGTATCGAACGCCGGATGACGGACATGATCCACTTCTGCACGAGTCGCCAACCAATTAGCCACTTTTAAGGCATTTTTATTATGTTGTGCCATACGTACTCCTAAGGTACGTAAGCCTCGCGCGGCTAAATACACGTCATCTGGCGAGGTAGTTTGGCCCATTAAGTAACTATTTTCGCGCAGTTGTTCCCAATGTTGTTCATTGGCAGTGGCGGTACCCATCATCACATCTGAATGGCCGACAATGTACTTGGTGGCGGCTTGAATAGAGATGTCGACCCCCATATCAAATGGACGAGAATTAATCGGTGAAGCCCAGGTATTATCCAGCATTACAATGACATCATGTTCGTGAGCGATACGGCAAAGCGATGGTACATCCTGCACTTCCATGGTGATAGAACCTGGTGATTCTAAAAATAATACCTTGGTGTTAGGACGAATTAACTCACGAATGCCTGCGCCAATCATTGGGTCGTAATAGGTGGTTTCGATACCAAAGCCCGCGAGCATTTTATTGCATAAATCGCGCGTTGGTTCATAGGCTGTGTCGACCATTAATAAATGGTCGCCACTTTTTAAAAATGATAACAAAGCGCTGCTGATCGCGCCCGCACCAGAAGGGTATAACGCCGTGCCAGCGCCACCTTCAAGTTCGCATATGGCTTGTTGAAATGAAAAATGGGTTGGGGTGCCGCGACGACCGTAAAACATTTCACCGTTGGTTTTGTTTTTAATCGCAAAACGCATCTCATCCATGGTGTCGAACACCACGGTAGAGGCTCTAAATACTGGCGGATTAATAATGCCTTTAGTGAACTTTTTGTCGCGGCCAACGTTAACAATTTGGGTGGCCAGTTTATCGTCTTTGCTCATGTTGTTATTTCCATTATGTGTAGAGTCCATGGTTTATGTTTTAGCTAATGTTTATTAGCAAATATCAATGACATGGATAAATGCGCTACGGTGAATGATCTACTGATGTTCATCATCCTAGCACCAACAAACCTAAATAAAAGCGCCTAAATGCTGTGGTTGACTATTTTTCATCACTCAAGGGTAACGTCAGGCATATTTCAACCCCTTCAATGTCGTTCTCTATTATGTTGGTTGCTTTAATGCTGCCATGGTGAAAGTCGGTAACTAATCGGGCAATGTATAAGCCTAAACCAAGATGAGGCTTACCATTAATACCTTGAGGCCTGATAGACACCATAGATTCAAAAATTTGGCTGTTCATGTCTTTTGGCAGTAAAGGACCAATGTTACTGACTTTTAATATTGCCTGTTTATGATATTGGGTCAGGCTGACGGTGATGGCGCTGTCGGGCTGATGAAATTCAATGGCGTTGTTGATCAGTTTATCCATTAATTGGGCGATGTATTCCGGTACACCGTCACAAGACATGGCTTTATCTTCAATGTGAACAGCAAACAGTTGGTCTGGATAAGTCATTTGATAGCCTTGCATACAACCGCTAATCACTTTCTTTAATGAAAAACGACAGCTTTCAGCTTGGGTTAAACTGGCTTCCAAGCGAGTTGCTTCGCTTAAGTTATTTAAAATAAGGTGTAGGCGGCTGACACCTTCTTGGGCACGGCTAACATATTTTTGTGATTGCTCGTCCAGTTGTTGCAAGCCTAAGTGTTCAAGTGAGCTGCGCACCACGGCAACAGGGGTTCGAAGTTCGTGCGATAAACGCGACGACATGTTTTCTAAATAATGAGTGTATTGCCCAAGGCGGCTGACAATACTTGAAAAGCTGCGTGACAAATCACCGATTTCATCTCGGTTTTTTGATGCCACAATCTGCTGTCTTACTCGGCCCTGGCTGTCGATGGCGAGTTCAGCCTGATCACGTAAACGGCGAATGCGGCTTGAAATACTCGAGGCAAAAATAAACAAGGCTAATGTGCCCATGCTCATAATAGTTAATATGACGTTAAACAGTTTTTCCAGGGCGCGGTTACGCAGGCTGCGAATGCCGTGAGTGGTTTCTTCTGCAATAACTACCCCCATGACTTTATCGTCAATCCATATAGGGCTTGCTGCGGCTAATACTACGGCTTTGTTGTCTGGGGTTAAGCGCCATGTAGAGCCTTGTTTGCCGCTTAAGGCTTTTTCAATATGGCTGCCAGTGAGTTCAGTTGAATCTTGCAGTGAATCGATAAAGTCTTGTGGCGGTCGAGTTAATATTTTGTAGTATAACGGCAGAATATATTGCTGCTTAAAGTGCAGCCAAAACGACTCAGGTTGATTGACCTCGATATCATCTGCCCAGGTGTTGGACGATGAACGAATATCACCTGATTTTGCCAGCACGCGGCCATGATTATCGACGACCCAAATACGTGAGCTGTTGTGGCTCATGCCTTTAATGATATTTTCAATTTCAGGCGAGGGCACTAACACCGTGCCTAAACTGGCTACTGAATCTGTGGCTGAGGTACCAATAACATTCACTAATTGACGTGTTTTTGTATCGTTTACATTATGAATCGCAAAACCTAATTTACTGCCTACCATTTCAAGTGGCAGTCTAAATTCAATATTGTATCCCTTGTCTGTTTTTAACCACTGGCCTTGAATACGTGACTCGGGGGTAACGGGCATTGATTGGCTGGGGTCGGCGGGTAATTCAAACGCACTAAGCCAACCACTTTTAGTATTGGCAATAATATAACGCCTGAACTGGCCGTCTGGTGATTGAGTCGCCATGACTAAGTGATCGTTTCTATCAATGCGTAAGCTTTTACGGTTACGGAAAATCAGGTTCGGGTCATTGACGTTGAAAAATCCGTATAAATAGCCGCCGTATTTGCCCACCATATGGCTAAAGCTAATATCGATTGGCTCAGTTTCGCTGCGCTGATAAATAACATGTTTGTCTGAATAGTTGAGGGTGCGATGTTGGTATAAGTCCCAGTCACTCAGTTTACCGTCGAGTTGAATGGGCCCAGCTAACGGGTAGGCGTATAAGTCGCGGCCTTTTTCAACTTGGTTTAAAAAGCTGGCTTGGTTATCAAATAATTTTGGTCGCTCATGTAGCGCCGTAGCAAGCGCTTGAGTGGTGCCTTCAAGGGTTTTTTCTTGGCCATAACGCAGGTACTTCTCCATTTCCCACACATATTCATACCCAAGCCATGGTAGGCAGAGTAAAAACAGCGACAAAATGACGACCTTGGCACGCAGCCCTATCGGTAAATTCATCTGTTAGATATTGTCCCAGCGGTAGCCCATGCCATAAACGGTATCGATACAGTCAAACTCAGCGTCGATAACGATAAACTTTTTCCTAATGCGCTTAACGTGCGAGGTGATCGTGCTGTCGTCGACGTAAATTTTAGCTTCTTGCATTAAATCCTGACGGCTACGCACATGTCCTGGATGTTTGGCCATGGCATGAACCATCCAAAACTCGGTCACGGTCAGTTCAATGGGTTGCGATTTCCAATATACCTGAATGCGATTGCCATCGATGGTGAGGTGGCCGCGCTCAAGTAAGTTGTCTTCTATTGGGCTTGAACCGATTAATTCTGAACGGCGAAACAGGGCGGCAATACGGGCCATTAAATGGGGGAAACTGACTTCTTTTGTTAAATAATCATCGGCCCCTAAACGCAGACCACACACGGTGTCAAAGTCACTGTCGCGTGCGGTTAAAAAGATGATTGGTAGGCTGCTCGACATTGCACGCAGTGCCTGGCATAGGGTAAAACCGCCGTCTATTTCATGTTCTAAGCCAATATCAATAATGGCTAGGTCTGGTAAGCGGGCATTAAAGGCGAGCATGGCTGCGGGGCGATTTGCATAGGCTTGAACACTATACCCTTGCTGTTGCAGGACATCTTTGTAGTTTTCGCGGATAGCGGCTTCGTCTTCAACAATGGCAATTCGTTTCATGGGATGATTTCAATTAATAGGCTGATAATTAGATACAGTACTGACTATACAGGATTTTATCGACCAAAAAAGCCGTTGACGGCAATTGCCATATTGTTGCCACATTTGATCGCCACATTGCCATTTTTGCTCCCCAATAAAGCCACCTATGAGGTGTTTAATAGCGACATAGAGTTAATCAGCAACGCATTAACTCATGTATTGATGATAACCATCATTTTTTAAACAACCACTTTAAACAACCGCTAAAAGGGATTCTTTATGAAAAAGCAACTTATTGCCGCAACAATTATTTCTACCATGATGATTTCAAACGTCAGTTGGGCAAATGACAATGACAATGACAATGATAATGACCATGGCATGAGCGAAGAGCGCGAACACACAGAAGAGCTAGTGGGTTTGAGCTCTGGGATTTTACTCGGTGCTGTTATCGGCGGCCCAGTGGGTGCCATTATTGGTGCATTTACCGGTACGTTTATTGGTAAGTCGGTTGGCGATGAAGCAGAACTCAGCGTCCAGAAACAACAATTAGTGCAGCAAGAACAAAAATTAACGCAAACTAACGAGCAATTAATGGCATTTAGCACTAAGCAGCAATCGTTGGAGCAAGTGTCGGAGAAATATTATCAATTACAGTCTAACTTGGCTGAACAAAAAGCGAATCAACAACAAACGCTTAATGAGTTAACCATTGGAATGAATGTGCAGTTTAAAACCGGTTCGAGCCATATTGAGCCGTTATTTGAACAACAATTAGATAATGTGGCTTACATGATGAGCTTGTCACCAGAATTGACCGTAGATTTAACCGGTTATGCCGACCGCCGTGGCGATAATGATTTCAACCAAGCCTTGTCTGAACAGCGTTTAGCTGAAGTGACACAATACTTAGTTACCCAAGGCATTGCCCGCGAGCGTTTGCATGGACAGGCTTATGGTTCAACGTTGCCAATGCACCAGGAACAAAATTTTGAAAACGACTTTTTTGATCGTCGGGTGACGCTCAAGTTATTAGCCCCAGGTGCTGAACTTGCTGCTAACTAAATTTACACGTCGATTTTCCTTTTTGTTTTGAATATTACCCATCTAGGCGCAAACATTGATGTTGTAGCCTAAATGGGTGAGGAGCGAGTATGCGCCCGTTGTTTTTAATCTCACATTTGTCTATTAAACCTGTTTGTAAATCGCTGTGTTTTGGTTTGTTGTTTGTCATTTATGCCAGTATTACAACGGCATTTGCATCACCGTCTGGGTATCAAGAAGACGATATCACTCAAGGAACATTAGAGTACTTTCAACAAAATCAAGTGATACAAGCTTTTGCGCTAGATACACAAGTGAGCATGGATGTGTCGGGATTACTCAATCGGGTCACCGTTAAGCAAGTGTTTATCAATGATTCTGATCAATGGGTGAATGGGCGATACCTATTTCCGTTACCTGAAACTGCAGCTGTCGATAGCATGCAGTTACGCATTGGCGACAAAGTCATAGCAGGACAAATACAACCTAAAAAACAAGCATTACAGACTTTTGAAACTGCCAAGAAACAAGGTAAACAAGCGAGTTTGTTACAGCAACAACGACGCAATTTGTTTACCTCAGATGTGGCCAATTTAGGGCCACACGAGCAACTCGTGGTAGAAATTAGTTATCAACAAAAGGTTGAGTATCGTGATGGGCTGTTTAGTTTACGTTTTCCATTAGCGATAACACCGCGTTATAACCCGCAAGCAGATCGCACTACCGAGCAGCCGCCATTGGCCATGCCATCGAGCGCTAATACGGCGACATCTGTTAAACAAGTAATACCTGAACTAAATGTGAAGATGCAGGTGAACATTGATGCCGGTTTTGAACTAACCTCATTAAACAGTCTTTATCATCCGATTAAACAGTCTATTGCCGGTAATCATTACAGTGTTAACTTTGACGGCAAGCAAATTGCTGACCGTGATTTTGTGCTGCAATGGCAGGCTAACGTAGGGGCATTACCACAAGCCGCGACGTTTTATCAAACCGGTAAAACCCATGTGATAAACAATAGCGTTGGACATGAACAGACAGCACAAAGACAACCAAATCCGGTTGATAACAATATGTACTCGCTCTTGATGTTAATGCCGCCGAGTGTGGAAGTGAGCGAGCAACACCTTATTGCCAGAGAACTGATTTTAGTTATCGATACGTCTGGTTCTATGTCTGGCCAGTCTATTACTCAAGCCAAGCAAGCATTACAGTTCGCACTAGCGGGACTGCGTGACATCGACAGCTTTAATATTATTGAATTTAATAGTGACGTAACAATGTTATCTGCCACGCCATTGTCTGCTAATAGCCGTAATATTGGTAAAGCAAACCGATTTATTCAGTCACTAGATGCTGATGGCGGCACCGAAATGCGCAGTGCATTACAAACTGCGCTGGTGGACAGCGTACAGCAAGATTCAGATCAAACCGATGCTCACAGCGAAATGTTACGCCAAGTGATTTTTATGACCGACGGTGCCGTTGGCAACGAACATGAGTTGTATCAGCTTATTAATGATCAATTGGGTGACAGCCGATTATTCACGGTCGGAATTGGCTCTGCACCGAATTCCGATTTTATGCGCCGAGCGGCAACAATGGGTCGAGGAACATTTACCTATATTGGCAATGAGTCTGAAGTGCAGCAAAAAATTGAACAATTACTTAATAAAATTGAGCAACCCGTGCTGACCAATATTGGCTTGTATTATCTTGATGGCAGTGTCCCGGATTATTGGCCGACCACCATTAGCGATTTATACCAAAATGAACCCCTTTGGGTAAGTATTAAATCGGCGTCACACCAACAACAGCCCATCATAGTGTCTGGCAATATTAATGGTCAATATTGGCAACAACAACTTGATTTTGAAGAAAATCAAGCAGCTAAGGGGATTGATTTGTTATGGGCAAATGCGCAAATAACATCACTTGAGCTTTATAAAGACAATGCCAGCCGCGACCGCGTCAATAAGCAAGTTGAAGCATTAGGCTTGTTGTATCACTTAGTGACCAGTCAAACCAGTTTAGTTGCGGTGGATGTGACACCGGTTAACCCATTAATTGATAGCCCTATAGATGTGCAGTTACAGCCGCATATGCCCCATGGATTAAATGCATCGCAGTCGTCGCAAGTATTGCCACAAACCGGTACCGCTAGTCGATTATGGTTATTAATTGGTTTTAGTTTGCTTGGCTTAGGATTGTTGCACTATTTATGGTTAAGGCAGCGCTTACCAGGCCAATTGTTAGTGATTGAATCACATGATTAAACAGGAGCGGAAATATGCAGCGAACAATATCACCGACCAAGCATTGGATTGTGATTGTGCTTCTAAGCGTACTGGGATGTGCATTATTATTACAGGGAGGTTATATGCAAGCTAAAGCCCATTTTGCCCAGTTTTTAATTGAACGGGCTTTTGAAAAAACCTTGGCAGATAGCCAACCACATAAACCCTGGTCTTGGGCAGACACTCATCCGGTAGCTAAGATGCGTGTGTTGCAACAACACAATGATAGCTTGCAACCTTTAGGCAGTGACTTGTACGTATTAGCGGGGGCCTCTGGGCGTAATTTAGCCTTTGGCCCTGGATTAATGTTAGCGGGGGCGGCGTTGGGTGAGCAGGGCAATATGATAATTGCCGGCCATCGAGACAGTCATTTTATGCGTTTACAATACGTTAAGGTTGGCGACATGATTGAGCTTTATAGCACTGCAGGTGAGCGAGTGTTATATCAAATTACTACCACGCATGTGGTGCATGAAACCGACTTAGATGTGCTGGCTCCCACAGCAGAAAGTCATTTAACCTTGATAACCTGTTATCCGTTTGACCAACTGAGTGGCAATGCCGAATATCGCTATATTGTTGAAGCTAAACCAATCGATACAAAACCGCGATACAGTGTGAGTTAGCTATTTATGGCCACTTGTCTTAATTGCAATAAAAAAGCAGAGCCCAATAGGACTCTGCTTTTTTGTGTCAGACAACCTGTAATTAGGCTCTCATTGATTTTTCACCTCGGGCTAAACCAACCACACCAGAACGCGATATTTCAATCACTTTGGTCATATCGGTGATCGCATGGATAAACGCATCAATTTTATCGCTGGTTCCGACCATTTGGATCGTATAAATATTGGCGGTAACATCAACGATTTGGCCACGAAAAATATCAGCAGTGCGTTTGACTTCTTCGCGTTGATCGCCTTGAGCTTTCACTTTAACTAAGGCAATTTCACGTTCAATATAGGCCGACTCGGTAATGTTAGCCACTTTCAAAATATCGATAAGCTTATGCAATTGTTTTTCAATTTGCTCAAGAATATTGGCATCAGCAATCACGGTAATATTTAAGCGTGACAAGGTCACATCTTCAGTCGGCGCAACGGTTAAGCTTTCGATGTTGTAACCGCGTTGAGAAAATAATCCCACCACTCGTGACAAAGCGCCTGGTTGGTTTTCAAGTAATACAGAAATAATACGACGCATTAGCTTTTCTCCGTTTTGCTTAGCCACATTTCGTTCATCGCGCCGCCGCGAATCAGCATTGGGTACACATGTTCAGTCTCGTCTACGCTGATATCAACAAACACTAACTTGTCTTTCATCGCCAACGCTTCAGCCAGCTTAGATTCTAATTCATCTGGATGATTAATGTTCATTCCCACATGGCCATAGGCTTCAGCAATTTTGGCAAAGTTAGGCACAGAATCCATATAAGAATGGGAATGACGACCTGAATAAATCATGTCCTGCCACTGTTTCACCATGCCAAGGAAGCGGTTGTTTAAGTTGATAATTTTAACCGGAGTATCATATTGCAGTGCCGTTGAAAGCTCCTGAATATTCATTTGGATAGAACCATCACCCGTAACGCACACTACAGTCGCTTCAGGGAACGCCATTTTAACGCCCATTGCCGCAGGCAAACCAAAGCCCATGGTGCCTAATCCACCTGAGTTAATCCAACGGCGTGGTTTATCGAACGGATAATATAACGCGGCAAACATTTGATGTTGGCCGACATCCGACGCCACATAAGCGTCACCATTGGTGAGTTTGTATAATGTTTCAATAACTTGCTGTGGTTTGATTCTATCTGTAGTGCGATCGAACTCTAAGCTCTTTCGTGAACGCCAAATTTCAATGTCACTCCACCATGCTGCCATAGCAGTAGCATCATTGGTGTCCTTGGATTCATCAAGTAGATCTAACATGCCGTCTAAAATATTGTCGGCAGAGCCAACAATTGGAATATCGACCCGAACCGTTTTAGAGATAGAAGATGGATCAATATCGATGTGTAAAATGGTGGCGTTAGGACAATATTTTTCAACATTGTTGGTGGTGCGGTCGTCAAAACGGACCCCAATACCAAAGATTAAATCGGTGTTGTGCATTGCCATATTCGCTTCGTATAAACCATGCATTCCTAGCATGCCTAAACTCTGCTTATGGGTGCCAGGAAACGCGCCTAAGCCCATCAAAGTACTCACGACAGGGATGTTTAAACGTTCGGCAAGGGCAAGTATTTGTGCATCACAACCCGAAATAATCGCGCCACCACCGACATATAATACCGGTTTTTTAGCCGCTAACAGGGCTTGCAAACCGCGACGAATTTGTCCTTTATGACCCGATGTAGTGGGGTTATACGAACGCATTTTAACGCTGTCCGGATAAACATAATCATGCAGTATATCTGGGCTTAAACAGTCTTTAGGCAAATCAATGACCACAGGGCCAGGGCGACCGGTAGCGGCAATGAAAAAGGCTTTTTTAACCGTTTCTGGAATGTCTTTTGCATCTGTTATTAAAAAACTGTGCTTAACGATTGGGCGAGAAATACCAATCATGTCGCATTCTTGGAAGGCATCATTACCAATCAAATTACTCGGCACTTGACCAGACAACACAACCAGTGGGATTGAATCCATGTAAGCAGTGGCAATACCAGTAATAGCATTGGTAGCACCAGGGCCTGAAGTGACTAACACGACGCCAACTTTGCCAGTTGCACGGGCATAACCATCAGCCATGTGCACAGCGGCTTGTTCATGACGAACTAGGATGTGTTCAATACCAGATATTTTATGCAGAGAATCATAGATGTCTAATACCGAACCACCGGGATAACCGAAGATATGGCTGACACCTTCATCTATTAATGAGCGCACGATCATACTCGCGCCAGAAAGCTTTTCCATGAAATGAATCCTTGTTAAGTTACCGTATGGTAAACAGTATCTTGTATACAACGACGGTAATCGTTTTAAAAAATAAGTTTGAAGGATAATCCAAACTCGAAGATTGAAATTGCTGTCGCAATATTCAATGGCTGATTTCATTGTTACTGAACAAGTAACTAGCCTCCATCTTATGTAAATTTATTTTTACTGCAACCCCTTTAGTTAATTATTTTTCAAGGTTGAAATCATTTCATGTTTATGAGCTGTTTTTTGGTTGTTGTGATGAGTTTGATGTTTAAGTGCTGCTATTTGCTCGGCGAAAGGGGATTGATAGTGTCTATCACCAATAATAAGGCAATAAAAAGACCACTAAAATAGTGGTCTCTGCATAATGTTATTTCAGAAATATTTTGCGTTATTCAGTTTTAGGTAAGGTACTTTGAAAAAACTGACATAATCCGACTAGCAATATTGCGCCAAGCATCAGCGCTGAAAAGGGCACGGCAGTACCATCATAAAAGTACGCCAACAGTGGCCCTGCTACTGCACCAAAACCAAATCTTAGCGTACCAATGACGGCAGTTGCGGTGCCGGTTTCTTGCTTGAACTTCATTAATACAATGGCGTCTGCATTGACCGACATGACCCCGAGCGAACCCATTAAAGGGATAAGCATTAACACGGTAAAATAATAACTTAAATCAAGTAAATTAACCGCTAGTAGGCCGGTTGCGGCAATGACGCCGAAGAATGTTGCTACGTGTAACATCCGTTTTGAGCCGAATCGGGTTACCACTCTAGAGTTAACAATATTAGCGAGCATCAAGGCTCCCACATTGGTGCTAAATAAAATCGCAAACAGCGATTTATCTAAATTAAACACTTCCATGTAAATAAATGGCGAAGCGGTTAAGTAACAAAAGAAAGCAAATGACGTTAATACACCGCTGGATAAATTCAGTTTGACGCCATTGCGAGCAAAGACTGTGTAGTAACCGCCTAAAAATGTCTTTTGACTGCGACTGCCAAGATCTTTATCGCTGGGCATTTTTAGTTTAAATAATACTAATACCAATAACGTGATGGCATAACAACTTTGGCTTAAAAAGATAAGATGCCAATCACCGACCTCCATAATTAAACTGCCCAAAGTAGGGGCGAGCAATGGTGCTAGCATCATGATAAGACTTACATAAGACATACCTTTGGCGGTGTTGTCGCCATAGATCTCTTTAATATAACCCGGCACCACAACCGTGGCCGCTGCGCCAATGAGAGCTTGTGCAAAACGCAATATTAAAAACTGTTCAATACTGGTACTAAGTGCAATTAACAAGCTGATAATGGTGAAACCTAACAACCCAAAAATCACCAGTGGTCGACGACCAATTTTATCGGCAAGGGGGCCAAAAATCAGCATGCCTAAGGCATAACCTGCAAGATAAATACTGAGAGACTGTTGTACTGTGGTGATGTCGGTCTCAAAACCTAATGCCAGCATGGACATTGCCGGTAAGTACATGTCTATGGCTAAAGGCGTAATGGCGACAATAGCGGCAAGCATAGGGATTAGCATCGCTAAGTGGGGAATACCCGCAGAGACTGGAGACGAGTCGAATTTTGATGGCGATACCACGTGAACCTCATGTGCTTTAGGTGTTGCAGACGATGCTAATTTAATCAACGCTAGTTTACCACGATATTAGACATTTACTGCGGCTGATTTTGTAATGAATAATATATACAGATTGTGCTTACATTTTCATTATATTGATTTTTATTGATGGCACATAAATGCAACATTATTGTCATTAAAGCTTCATTGTTTTTGATTAGATTATTCGCTTTAGATTACCAACCTCTATTCGGAACTTTAGTTTATGATGCGCTTTGTTCAAGGAAAAACGGCACTGTTAGTGTCTGCAATAATGACCACCATGCTACTAACAGCGTGCGATGGCGATGACGGCCAAATGGGCTCAAAGGGTGATAGTGGCGTAGATGGAGCCAGTGGTAATAATGGTTTATCTGCTTTGGTTAGTGTAACCCCTCTTGCTGTAGGTCATGATCAGTGCGCGTTTGGTGGTCAGCAAATTGACACTGGATTAGACACTAATAGTAACGGCGTATTAGAGATGAGTGAGGTTGATAGCAACCAAACTCAAACGATTTGTAATGTTACCCAAAATACTTTGGCAGTTGATTTAGTGGGGCGTTATCAGTCTGGTGTTTATGGCTTAAGTGCTGCAGAAATTGTCGATTATCATCCGTTGAGTCAGAGCGCATTTGTGGTGAATGCTCAAAGTGGCAAAGTAGATGTACTCGATTTATCGACATTAACTCAAACAGCCGTTCAAGATGAAGCAGGCTACAGTTTAAATAATATTGCCAAAAAGACCGAATTGAATATTAGCGTCGATACCGGGTTAACCTTACTGGGCGCCGTGAACAGTGTCAGTGTCTCGGGTAATTTGTTAGCGGCAGCCGTTGAGCGAGGCGATGCGTTAGGTAACGCTACTCAAGGTAATGGTATAGTGGCGTTCTATCGATTATCTGAAAGCGCATTACCCGTTTATTTGTCGTTTGTTGAGGTGGGTGCATTACCTGATAATGTCACTTTTAGCCCTGACGGTAGTGTGTTGTTAGTTGCCGGTGAAGGTGAGCCTAATAGCGCTTATGATGTTGACCCTGAAGGTTCTGTTGCGTTAATTGCCATTGTGGGTGGTGTGCCAGCAACCACGGCAACTGTCATTGATTTTAAAGATTTTAATATTGGTGGTACGCGTAATTCAGAGCTTAATCCATTGATTAAAATTAATGGTCCTGGCGCGAGTGTGGCGCAAGATTTAGAACCTGAGTACATTTCAGTGTCAGCTGACAGTCAATTTGCGTATGTCAGTTTACAAGAAAACAATGCTATTGCTGTGATTGATATAGCAACAGCAACGGTAAAGCGTATTATTGCATTAGGGCTTAAAGATTTTGGTTTAGACGCTAATAAAATTGATGCCAGTGACAAAGACGATGCCATAAATTTACAAACTTACGAAGGTGTTTATGGTATGTATCAACCTGATACTATTGCTAGTTATCGATGGAATAATACTGATTTTATCGTAACGGCCAACGAAGGTGATGCCCGCGACTATGACGGTTTTTCTGAAGAAGCTCGAGCTGAAGATTTGAATTTAGATCCTAACCATCCGCAGTTTGCTGCCGCACAAGATAAAACCCAACTTGGGCGCTTAAAAGTCACCACGAGTATGGGCGATGAGAATAATGATGGCTTAATGGATAAAATAGTCGCTTACGGTGGCCGTTCATTTTCGATTTGGACTGCAGAAGGGCAACAAGTTTTTGACAGTGGTAGTGATTTCGAGCGTATTACCGCGGCGTTATTAGCGATGAACTTCAATAACAACAACGATGAAAACAAAGGTGATAGCCGCAGCGACGACAAAGGCCCGGAGCCAGAGGCATTAGCTATTGGCCAAATAGGTTCACATACTTATGCCTTTATTGGTTTAGAACGCACCGGTGGTTTTATGATCTACGACATTACTAACCCTTTTGCCGTATCGTTTGTCGATTATGTTCGTAATCGTAATTTTGATGCCGACTTTGCCATTGATACCGACACTGGCGAAGTAGAAGGTGATGCCTCTTTAGCGGGTGATTTAGGTCCTGAGGGGATGAAGTTTATTGCTAGTCAATACAGCCCTACCGGATTGCCATTATTGTTAATTGGTAATGAAGTCAGCGGCACCACTGTGGTATATCAATTACGTTTACAGTAACGATATCGCTACTTCTGTATCATTACGGCTATTTTATATTAGCCACAAATTAGTAACTCAAAACGCCAAGTCTAACTCGCTTGGCGTTTTTTATTGGATGAAATTTTATTTATCGTTGGTGAATATGTCGTAATTAATTTGAAATAAAACTATGATAACAACCTGCTTTATTATTATTGAGGTTGTTGTGTTACTGAGTCGGTTATATGGATTTATGCCTGGTTTAGAAACCTTTTCTCGTTACGAGCGAAGCTGGCTTAAAGATGATGTTCGTGCTGGTTTATCTGTTGCTGCAGTCGCTTTACCCGTGGCAATTGCGTATGCGCAGTTAACGGGCGTGAATGCAGCTGTAGGTTTGTATTCATGCGTGTTGCCGATGCTCATCTACGCCTTATTTGGCACCTCAAGACAACTAATCGTTGGCCCTGATGCTGCAACATGTGCGGTAATTGCCGCCGTTGTGACCCCTCTAGCGGCCGGCGATAGCCTAAAACATTGGCAATTAGTGATGACCATGACCGTGATGACAGGGTTTTGGTGCTTGATTGCAAGTCGATTTAAATTAGGCGTGTTAGCCGATTTCTTATCCAAACCCATTCTGATGGGGCTGCTTAACGGTGTCGCCATTACCATTATTGTGGGGCAATTCTCAAAAATATTCGGTTTTACCTTTGATGAAAAATACTTGCTTGAACGCCTAGGCGGTGCGCCAAGTTATTTATCACAAACTCACATACCGACATTGATGATGGCCATTCTCACTGTGGTTGTTTATTTTGTGATGAAGCGGTTAAAACCGACATGGCCAGCATCAATGTTTGCTATTGCAGTCGGTGGTGCATTGGTGTGGGCTTTTCATTTAACCGATTATGATGTGGCGGTTATTGGTAGCGTGGCAGGTGGCTTGCCATCATTTCAAGCTCCTGTGTTTAACATTGGTATTGCGCGTGAATTAGTGATGCCGGCACTCAACTTAGCCATGGTCAGTTTTGTGAGTATGATGCTGACCGCGCGCAGTTTTGCCGCTAAAAATGGTTACGACATTGATGCTGACAAAGAGTTTAAAGCCTTGGGCTTAGCCAATATTGCTTCCGCATTATCGCAAGGTTTTGCCGTGAGTGGTGCCGATTCTCGTACTGCGGTAAACGATGCGAATGGCGGTAAAACTCAGTTAGTGTCGGTGATTGCTGCAGTGTTAATCGCCGTAGTGGCGGTGTTTTTAACCGCGCCGTTAGAGTTTATTCCCAGCGCAGCGCTCGGGGTAGTATTAGTGATAGCGTCTGTGCACCTTATCGACTTAAAAGCGATTTGGGGCTTACGTTTACGTGATCGCCAAGCCTTTTATTTAGCTTTAACCACTTTCCTCGCAGTACTTTTTATTGGCGTGATCCCTGGGATCACCCTTGCAGTGTTATTAGGATTGTTTCAGTTTCTTCGTACGGTTATGCGACCGACGGATCAAGTGTTGGGACTGGATGCTAAAGGCATTATTCGCAGCTTAGATAGCAGCGACAAAGCCTCATCGGTACCTGGTGTGTTTATTTATCGGTTCAATTCTCCGTTGACCTATTTTAATGCCACCTATTTTAAGCGCCGTCTACTGGAACGCTTTGCTCGGCAGAACCAACTTGAAACGGTCGAATGTGTGATTATAGATGCGGTACCTTGCTTTACTCATTTAGATCTAAGCGTAATGGCAATGCTGACCGACATCGATGTGTTATTAAGAAAGCGTGGTGTCAGTTTAGTGTTGGCAGGGCGTAAGCGGCAGTTAATTAGCTGGTTTGAACAAACAGATATGGTGTCTGGCGAAGAAGGTATTACTATTCGCTCAGATTTATATCTCGCCTTAAAAATGCAACAAAGTCATGTTGCAGCGTGTGAAGCACAAAAGCTTGATGATAGTCATAGCGATGATTCAACCGAGGCCGTATTAACACATAGTCAAATTTAACCATTAGGTTTAGCTGGTACTGTGTGTTAGCTTGGTTTAAGTTTATGAATTTTAAAGATTTTAATAAATGTTGTTCATGGCGGTTTTATTCTATAAAATCGCCGAAAATAACCAAGGTATGGCAATCATACTTTGTAATGACGCCCCCTCGAAAATCAGGCCCTTAATTTCCTTTCTGTGCCCTTGAGTAAAGTAAAAAGCGTAGTCTTTCTGTTGGATGTGGCATATATGGTTTCGCAAGTAAGTGAAGCAATGCTGGATGTGATCGCAGATGCGTTAGTCGATAAAGGGTATATCCTTTTATCTGATATCATTCCTGATTATGTAAGTTTAGCCTTGCTTGAAAAAGTGCAAGCTCAGCAAGATATTGATTTTAAAAAAGCCGCCATTGGTCGAGGGATTGAACAACAAATCAATACTGAAATTCGCTCGGATAAAATTAGCTGGTTAGACAATCAAGATCATATTGACCGTGAATATTTATCGATTATGAGCCAATTGAAAGACGGGTTAAATCGTCGTTTGTTTATGGGGCTGTTTGACTTTGAAAGTCACTATGCTGTTTATGAGCCTGGTGCTTTTTATAAAAAACATGTTGATGCGTTGCATGGCAGCCAAAATCGTATTTTATCGACAGTATTTTTCTTGAATCCAGATTGGCAACACAGCGATGGTGGCGAATTGATCATTTATGATGAGTTTGATGCACCTTTAGAAGTCGTTAATCCTAAAATTGGTACCTTGGTATTGTTTTTAAGTGAACGCTTTCCGCATGAAGTCAGGCCGACCACAAAAACCCGTAATAGTATTGCCGGCTGGTTTAGGGTGAGTAACGCGAATCACGGTTTTTAATTCTACCGTTGGCAAGGGATCCGTCTTTAGTGATTGGTTGTAGCAACAGCAAAACAATGTTTTTACGCGATAGATAAAAACATTGTAGTTGCTGGCTGTAAATCTATATGCAGTTAAGGTAATGTAACCTTTTACTATAAGGAGCGTTAATTTGAGCTGGATTAATAGACAAGATTGCTTAATGGGCGAACATGTTATCCTAGAGCCACTGTCTTTCGATCACGTTCCTGGATTAACTGTGGCTGCCAGTGATGGCGATTTGTGGACATTATGGTTTACGCAAATTCCTAATGCCGATGGTATGAAAGCGTATGTCGAGCATGCTTTAGCTCGTGAAAACAAAGGCGAAGCGGTCGCGTTTGCGGTGCGTGATAAAGTCTCTGGCAATATTATTGGTTGTACTCGAATTTGCCACTGGGACCAACCTAATCGTAGACTCGAAATAGGCTACACTTGGTACGCTAAATCTTATCAACGTAGTGCTATTAATACTGAGTCCAAGTTATTATTACTCCGCTATGCATTTAATACCTTAGATGCTATCGCGGTCGAATTCAGGACGCATTGGCATAATCATGCCTCTCGAAACGCTATCGCACGGTTGGGTGCTAAGCAAGATGGCATTATACGCAATCATAAAATTCAAGCTGACGGGACTATTCGTGACACTGTGGTGTTTTCGATTATTGAAACCGAATGGCCTCAAGTTGAACAATTTTTAACATCTCGTTTAGCGCATTATCAATCGTTAACTTTATCTCCAAATTTCTAAAAACGAAGGGAAACAACCATGAACAAATCTGCTATGTGGGTTTTTACTGTGTCGGCTATATGCATGAGTGTAACTGCACACGCAGAAGATGCTGCAGAAAAAGCATTCACTGATGAACTACTTGAATGTGCAGCGTATTATCAAATTAGCTCGGAAGCGATTGCTGCGATGAATGCCCCACAAATGAAAGCGGTGGGTGATCGTTTAAAAACCTCTGCAATTGATGCCGTGGCGATAGCGGGTAAGTACCGTGCCCCAGAGCAAGTTGAAAAAGATGTTGTTGCTGCTAAACAAAAGCAAATTGATAAATTAGCTGGGTCGAATAACTTAGGCGCATTGATGTCAAAATACAAAGACTCTTGCAAATCGATTGTCACAGACCCACAGAAGCGCTTAGATTATTGGGTTATGGCGACCATGTAATGGTTTGTTAGATATAGACATAACCACGTAGAGGCAACTCTCGTGGTTATTTTTTTAGCCATTGCCCTTGTGGCGTTTGGATCATATGCCCAGGTTCCGCTGCTTCAATCGCTTTTTGAGCCGCAAGAGTGGCAATTTTATCTAGGCTAATTTTATTTCTCTCAGCGATGAGTTGATAATAGTGTTTGCGTTTGGTATTAACCGTGAGTACTAGCTGTTGTGTTTCTTTTGATTGAATGACAACACCTAAATAACCGTTTGTTTGCTCACCTACTAGTCTGGCCGTTTTGGCTTGTTGCAATGTCATTGCCCAAGCAGTGGCACACCATAATAAACTGGTTAAGCATACGGCAGTGGCTAAAACGAATCTAGATTTCATCTTGATAACCTCTGCTTAAAATAACTCGTCATTCTCAAGTAAATTATTGAGTTCTTTTTCCACTTTAATTCTAATTTCATGCTCAATTTTAACATTTAAGTTAATGACAATTGGCTTGTCAGGTGGCTCTATCTTTACGGTAGGCGTACAAGCTGATAACCATAACGATGCCATTATGGTGCTGATACTGACTAAATATGTCGATGAATATTTCACGTGGACGATCCTTTTATGCTGCTATTGGACTTTTGCTTCAATTTTGCTTTGTAGCTGATTACCGATCTGAGTACTTTTGTATAACTGAATTAAGTTTTCTTGGTGAGAGTAATTAAGGTGAACAGGGCGCTCAATGTCACGGCTGTTACCTTTTACTGCAATATTAATCTGTGCATCGCCGTTGGGTATCATGTCAAAGGAGCTCGACAATTCAGTATAGTTAAGATGCTCAAGTGCGGTAAAGACTAATCCAAGATAAGGCTGAGATAATTCTAGCTGATCCATTGCAGGATTTCCGGCAACTTCAATTAATCCTCCAGGTGCTCGCGCAGCCAGTTTGCCACCAGTAACAGTCACTTTGCCATCAACCAGTACCGCGGGTAATACGCCATCAAATAAGCCATTGGCTTTAACACCCACTTGCGGTTGCTCTTCTAAGAATTTTTCTAGGCTCAACCCTTGTAATAATAAGTATCCATAAGATTTATCATGCAGTTTTAGTACAAACTCAGGTAATAAAAAGCGTCCATCAAGCATGTCGCCGCTGGCGGTAAGGTTGATGTTGGTCTCGCTTAACCCTGTAACTTGCTGTAACCAATTGGTCGGCGTTTTATTGCCGTCTTTATTGAGTTCGATATCGGCATTCAAATTCAAGTTTGTTAGCGATAAACCAAGTTTAGCTTGCTGTAAACTGATTGCGGTTTGTGGGCAGACTAATTGACTGTGAGCAAAGTGTTTTTCAGCCGCAGGAGTATTAGGACCATCGTGAGTTTGCTGCCAGTTAAATTGGCATTGGGCAAACACGTCACCGCCATTAAAGGTTTTATCTTCCCATTGACCTGACAAAGATGACAACTGTTGTTGAATTTTCATTTCAAACTGACTGGTGTTGCCTATTTCGCTTAATGCAAAACCTGCGATTAGTTTGCTGTGGCCTTGAATTGTAAAGTTATCTGGCAGGGGTTGGACTTTTTGTAATGTCTTCAGTGCTATTTCAATGTCGGTATCAAAAGTCCATTGGCCAGCTAATGATAATGGGCTTTTTTTATCGGCAAATTTAAGTAAGTGATAACTGCTTAAGTTAAGGGTATCGAGTTGCCATTGTTCGCTACCAACCAGTAATCCTTTGGATAAATTGAGCTGCTGAGTAACCGTAATATTATCAAGTGCAAGTAGTGGTTGTCGGCGACTTTTGCCCAGTTGCTTGGTGATATCGAGTTTATTGATACGCCAAGCTATGTCGTTGGTTGCAGGGTTTTGTAACCAACGTTCTAGCGACTTGTCGATGGGCTCATCTTGATGTAACGCCAAGATTATACCTTGATTGATGGCAATATCGGCTTTGTTAACCGAGGCCAGTGTGGTTGATAGTTTACTGTTGTCCACTTGGGTTGCTTGCTGAACAATCAATTGGCCAATTTGCAGTGTAAACGGAGATAGATTGAGTTGAGTATTATTTCGTTTGAATGACATGGTCGAGGTGTCGTTAAGCACAAGTCCGAATGACCCTAATAGTGCAGAAGATTTTTTGGTCTGCTTGGTATGTTGTTCATTCTCACTGGTAATACTGCGCAATATACTTGTGTTGTTGACGGCTACGCTGGAGCTTGGCAGCAATGACAGTTCGAGTTGATTTTGTTGCCACTGCGATATTTGACCGACTAGATTCACTTTCGCATTAGAAAGTGACAGCTGCTCTAACGGGATCTCAGGGAATAAGGCTTTTATATCAATTAGACTTGGAGCCATCGCGGTTACTGGTGCTGATGTTGGTTCGGATATATTTTCACTAACGGTTACGGTTGTGTTGGCTGTGGTGAGTGTGTTAACTGGCTGTTGTTGTGTCTTGGCTGTTGCTTCCGGGGTCGACAATGCCATACCCCAATCGAAATGACTGTTAAATTGTTGATGACTATTGAATGTGGTGTGCGCCAGTTTTAATTTGCTTTGGAGCAATAACCCTTCAATGCTGACGCTTAGGTCAGGAATTGACACCTGCAGAGGTAGAGCATCATTTTGCAGCGGGATAACGACTTCAACGGGATAGGCCATGCCTACATCGATACTGGCTAGCTGAGAAGGTGATTTAGGGGTTAACTGTTCAATGATATGAACTATTTGATTGGCGTGATCATCGGCTAACAATGCAATTAATTTATTTCTGTCGTCTTGTGAGGGCGACAGTTGGTAGTGTAGCGGGGCAATATCAAGTTTTAGCGCGAAGGCATCGATGGTTTTACTGTTGTCTAGTGAGGCCTGTAGCGGGTAATTGCCCAAATTAAGCATCGCCTTAATGGGTTGTTGCGGCGAAAAATAGACACTAGGCCAAAGTGGCGAGTGCAAAGATAATCCGTCTATCGATTGCTGACTGCTCATCTCGCCGCTGATTAAGTTAATTTTACTGTTGGCTGTCCATTGGCCTTCTATGGTGACTTGCTGTTGACGAATGGGTTGTAGAAGTTGTGATAGCTGCGTATGCAAACCATGAAGCATATTGTTGCTTTGCGCTTGTTGTGACTGTTGTTTATTGTTTAATAAGCTTAAATATTGTTCTAATGAATCAAGCCCTTGATAGCTTAACCCTAAATCAACAAGGGTGTTAAATTGCCAAGCACGTTTGTCTAAGCTGGCATCTAGGCTAAATAGCGGGAAGTCATTAAATCGCCACAAGGTATTTAGTTGACCTTTTTGGGTCAACGTAAGCTGGTCCATCTTTAAAGTGTGTTGCTGTGGGAGATCTTTATCCAGCACTGGTAGCTTAATGTTTATTTCACCTAGCTCAATAGTGGGTAATTTTGCGAGGTTGAGTTGCATTGCCGCTGGAGATTCTTCAGTTTGTTGTGATTGACGAATGAAAAAACTGTCGCCCAAATCAACATAGACACTCTGGGTTTTGATGCTAACGATATCGTCGGCGTTGATTTGTTGGTTTTTAAGAATTTGCAGGCTGTCACGCAGCTCAAGATTGAACTCTTGGATAGCGATATGACTGTCTTCAATTTTTAGGACTAACCTGGGGATCCGAATATGATTAAATGAGACATATTCGGCATCAAAATTAAGCACTTCTATGTGGTTGTCGGCTAATAAGTTGTTGAGTATTTTGACCGTAAGAGGTTTGGCATTTTCGATAATGGCCCATACTAAAGCGACTGTACAAAACAGCATAAAGAGTAAAACTTTGCTAAGGCTCGATATGCGCAATAGTGACTCGCTTTACATTTGTTTGTTCATTGATAACGATGTGCCCGTTAATAATGTTGCAGTTATTATCTGAATTTGGCTATAAGATTGATTAATATCGGCCATGGTAATAATCCTACTCATTATCTGCCATTAAAGGAGATAAATTATCTACAGACTGTTGTTGATTAAACGCTGCATTAGATGAAAATTATTAGCCAGTAAATAATTAAAATAGCAATAAACAGTTGTTTGTTTAACGATGTGTACACCGATAATTTAATATTATCCATGCTAAATTAATATTATCCATGCTAAAAATGTCAATTAGCTTAGCATGGTATCAGCAGTAGATTGTTAAAATATAATACATTATTAATCTAGGTTTAATGTAGTGTTAATCCAAATAAAAAAAGGCGCTTATTAGCGCCTTCCATCTATCTGAATATTTAACATAGTAAGTTTGCTGTTATTTATCCCAGCAATGGTTCTACAACCATATGTTGAAGCTCAATCGGTGCGATTGCATGCAGAGCATCCATAGCAGCGCCGACCAAGGTAATTTTGCCTACTGATGATTCGACTAATACCGCGCGCTTTATTTCGCTGTATTGACGGTTATGGCGGATTAAATTGGATAATGCCATTTGCATCGGTTGCATTGATGGATTAAATGCCGCACTTTCAGCATAACGACCACAGAAAGTGGCGCCGTCGTTAGTTTCTAATACAACAGCGGCATTGCTATTAGTATATGGCGCGTAACTGAGGCCCATTTGATCAATGGCTTCGATGATCATTGGGTCATCTGAATCACAATTAAATTCTTGCTCGCGCTTACATAATAGTGGCACGGTTATATCTAAGTCTGCCGGCCCAAACGCATAAGGTAAATAATGCGCTAATGTTTGGGTTGGTTGATTAGGCAGGTGAATATTTATCTTACTGCCATTGACTAGTTCGTTCATAAATTGGCGACAATGACCACAAGGACTGAAGTTTACAATGATATCAACAATTTCTGTTTCACCACTTAACCATGCATGACTGATGGCACTTTGTTCAGCATGAACACTGTGAAATAACGCTTCTCCGGGTAATTCTAAATTAGCACCCATGTACAAGTCGCCACTGCCACCTTTTGCAATAGCACCGACATAAAATTCGCTTATCGGTGGGTTAGCGAGTGCTGCGGCAATAGGTAATAAATCCATGAGCACTTGTTGCTCTGTTTTACCGCTTGCGTTAACTAGGCCTGCAAATTGACTTGCATCAATATGACCGCAAAATTGCTCGTGTAATAATGGCACAAGCGCATTGGCCAGAGGTTTGTCTAGTTGAGTAATGCTTTCTAAAAAACGATTTTGCATTCCCTTAATCCTTAGATGAAATAAATTGGGTAAAAATAAAATTTACTATAGTGACTGTAAATATTGATATAGGGCTTTTAATAGCTTTTGTTTGTGTTCATTCTCGCTGGTTTCTTCGACCAGGTTCTCGAGTTTAATCACATAATCGGCATCCGATAAGCGTTGTTGACAGAAATCACGCCATTTACGGACTTCACTGTCGCTTAATGTTTCTGGATAATTACGTGCCCGAAAACGAAACAACATTTCATTGATCCGCGGATCATCAAATTGCAATGCCAAAGCTGCTAAATTATGTGGTGCAGTATGGCAAATAATGTCCATTTTTGTTTTATCAGCATGGCTGAAAAATCCACCGCTATATAGCATTAAATCAGGATCGGTGATCGGTTTACGATCTGATTCAAGTTCAAATACTTGGTTAAGCTTTTCGCGCAATTCTGGGTGGTTTTTTAAGCGTTTATATTGCTCACGTGCAAATGCTTTATCGAACTGTAATTTTTCAGCTACCTCGTCGTCAAGTAATTTTGGCGATCCGATAAAGGGACACTTGTTAAGGTGGATTTGTTTGAGTGGTATTGCGAGCTCATTTTCAGCTAAGTTTTGACGAGACGTATACATACGGTCGTTTATTTCTTGAGCAGATAATTCTAATATTGGCGAGATATCCATGGCCAAATTAACGCATATCACCGCATTTTTATTAGTTGGGTGATATGCCACTGGCGCGATTAACGTAGTACAGCCTTGCAGCGCACTAATTTTTGAACTGACATGAACCAAAGGCTGCATTTTAAGGACATCAATATGATCCGCAACCGCTTGTTTACGCCTTAAATTAAAATAATATTCGTACAGCTTGGGTTGTGTCTGCTTTATCAGTTTAGCCATAGCAATCGTGGCATAAACGTCTGACATAGCATCATGGGCTTTTTCATGACTTAAACCATTCGCTTGGGTGAGTAACTCTAGCTTGAAACTCGGTGAGCCATCTTCTTTCTTCGGCCAATTTATTCCGTCTGGACGAAATGCATAGCAAGCTCGAACTAAATCAATGATATCCCAACGAGAATTACCGTTTTGCCATTCTCGCGCGTAAGGGTCTATAAAATTACGATAGAAACCATAGCGACTGACCTCATCATCAAAACGTAATGAGTTATAGCCCACAACACAGGTGCTGGGTTGGCTAAACAGCGTATTAATACGTTTCATAAACTCAGCTTCTGGTACGCCCTTAAGGTTGGCCAGTTGTGGGGTTATCCCCGTAATTAATATGGCTTCGGGAGACGGTAAATAGTCAGGCGCGAGTTTGCAATAAAAGGTTTCAGGCTCACCGATAATGTTGAGTTCTAAATCGGTTCGAATACCCGCAAACTGAGACGGACGATCTTTGCTTGGGTTTGCCCCGAATGTTTCATAATCGTGCCAGAATAAGGTGGGTTGAATTGCGTTAGCCATAGTAAGTATAAGATCCTTTTCGCGATTAAAAACATGTTAACATTTATCAGCATAAAAAAATGATAATGAGGTAACCTTCAATATGATTTTTCTAATATAACCTTGTTTACTGGTGACTAATGTGGATTTGCTGGTTACAATTTAGTGAAGTAGTAAAGGAATATTGTATGCATCATCATGTATTTACTCAACCATGCGTCAGTGAAATAACTCAACCGACTGCGTTGACACTTCGTTTACCGGATAGTGTGAGTGATTTATTAGTACTTTCAACGATGAGTAATCCTTTAGTTGAGTTTGTGGTTAGCCAAGTTGAGCATAAACAAACGACACTCATTTTACGTATTCAACCTTTTTTGACTTTTGCTTTTGAACATACACAAACAATGATTGAAATGCCTACTCAGCCAAGGCTCGTAGGGCAGGGGATTAAGTTATATCCTTCAATGGGGGTAGCTCCACGTGTGTGTATTGAACAACTCAGAAATGGGGTGACGATTAATATTCACGCTGATGAAGATGTGCACTTTAGTGTAGCGGCTGAAGCTCGTTTTGAACTAGTGACGTTAGAGAATGACTTACGGATTTTGAGTGAACCTCAAGCTCTAGTTATGGCTAAAGCGATATTAGGACGTAAGTTTGATTATGATGAGCCTTCTACCATGCTTGCGGTTCATATAAGTGAATTAGAGCAAGTTCGACGAGAATTACGTGATTACCTCCGAGGCGAGTCGGGCAAAATCCACCCAGGTGTCTCAACTGAGCTACTAAAACTCGATCATTTATTGCAAAATAAGCATCAATGGTTGTTACGGACCTATCATCAGTCATTAGAGCGTTCCAACTTCGGCCGCTCGTCTAATGAACAATTTTATAATAATGAACAATTACAGCGTAAATTGGATTGTTTTGAACTTTTAGCCCCTAAAGACGTGTCGGAAATGGTCAATAAGCTGTGTGATGACGATCTTTAACTTTTCAGTAACTCTAGAGCCCACCCATGTCTTATATTTGCCCTATTTGTAGCGCGCCATTAGTACAACAACAACATTCTTGGCAATGTGAACAGCGCCATCAATTTGATTGTGCTAAAGAAGGTTACGTTAATTTATTGCCTGTACAAAAAAAGAAAACAAAAGATCCTGGTGATAACAAAGAAATGATGATTGCCAGACGAGAGTTTCTTAATCAAGGCTTTTATCAACCGTTAAGCGACAAAGTAAATCAGTTAGCGCTAGAGTTTGCTGGAGGAGATGCCACTAAGGTGCTCGATATAGGGTGTGGCGAAGGGTATTACAGTCATCGGTTATTTGAAACGTTGCAGTCTGTGGTTAAACCCCATTGTGAGTTTTATGGTTTAGATATTTCTAAGTCTGCAATTCGTTATGCTGCCAAACGCTATAGTGGATTACATTTTTGTGTGGCAAGTGCATTTGAAATGCCTTTTGCTGATGACAGTTTTGATTTAGCGATACGTATTTATGCGCCGTCTAAAGTTGAAGAGTTACAGCGGGTGATAAAACCGACCGGAATACTCATTACCGTTTCTCCTGGGCCGATGCATCACTATGCGTTAAAAAAGAAAATTTATAGTGAACCCAAACAACATCCACAAGAACCTATGGTGTTAGATGGCTTTACTTACTTAGCACACCAAGCATTAGCTTATTCATTAACATTAACTCGTGCGGAAGACATTGATCACTTTCTTAACATGACTCCTTACGCATGGAAATTGAGTGATTCACAGAAGTCTCAGATAATAGAGCAAGGGCTCGAGTGTGAGATAGATTTTAAAATCGAAATTCATCAACGAGAACAATAAACAATCAGATAATTGATATAAATAACTATTTGATGCTCAAAGATAAACCTTTTTGAAATGAGACTAATTAAATACCATTGTTTGGTTGATGTTTGTTGACTTATCCTGAAAATGGTTTATAGTTTACTCAGCTTGAAGGTTGGGCTTATATTTATCAATACGAACAGTTTCGTCCTGTAAACATAAGTAATACCGGCATTTTCCAGCTTTACTGCCGTTAAGGCTTTAACTATTTTTTTTTACAGGATTTATATTATGTCTCAAGTTACTGGTGTTGTTAAGTGGTTTAACTCTGATAAAGGTTTCGGATTTATTGAGCAAGAGTCTGGTCCAGACGTATTCGTTCATTTCCGTGCTATCAACTCAGACGGTTTCAAAACTCTTGACGAAGGTCAGAAAGTTTCTTTCACTGTGACTCAAGGTCAGAAAGGTCCTCAAGCTGAGAACGTTTCAATCGTTTAGTATTTAGCTTCGGCTAAGTGTTAAAAGATTTAAAACTGTAGCAATTTATTGCTGCAGTTTTTTTTGCTTTTTTATTGTGTATTGTCATCATGCTAATCGTCTAATCGTCTAATCGTCTAATCGTCTAATCGTCTAATCGTCTAATCGTCTAATCATATGTTGTATATCATTAATCTATTTATCTCTCTCATATCATTAATACACATAGAAATATTGTTATGCGCATCAAATCATTTATCAGTTCAAAATGACTCCAGAAACTCATTCAAAGATGATAAAAACCGTTCTTCTGTCGACGCTATACGGTCGACCCGCGTATCCCTATATGCTGTACCGTCACTTAAGATTTAGCTTTTCTAAAGAACAAGGTGGCTCACTCATAAACGGTCATCACATAAAGCCAGCTTAATAAGATGACTAGAATTGAGGATTATTAGTTTGTCTTTGTTATGTAAATACATTAACAGCCAAAACTGTTGAGTATTATAAGCACAATAACAGCAATGGCTTGTTTGCCATTTAGTGACAATACAGAGCAGATTCAGAACTAATACACAACGAATTCATCGTTATAAACGCTCATTCAGCCGTTGCTTATTGAATATCTGGATTGTATTAGTTGTAACGACAGGTTATTAGCGCATTAAAATACACGTCAGCAATGGGTGTGTTTAAGCCTAAGCTTATGAAATTATTATCATTATTAATTTTGCCTATTTATGTTGTCTATTTTAGAACCCTTTAACAGATTTTAGCGTTGAGCTCACTAACTGAAGGACGCTGAGTTAATTGCATTGCATTGAGGTTGCTGGGAAGGCTTCTTTACTTAAGGGTCTAGTCATTTAGACTGATTTCTTAGCATTTAGTCGTTATTTTGAATGTAGAGTATTTGCTGTTTTAGAGTCGCTGTAGAAGAGGGGTGAGCGATTGAAGACACTTTAACGTACCTCATTTGATGTGGTTTTTTAAGCAATTAAATTTTCATTATATCGACCTGATACGTAAATAATATATTAAAAAATGCCATGGTTTATTAATATGGTGAGTTATCACTAATTAATAAACGATGGCATTAGAGACTGATGCTTATGACGTTTGTTGTTAAGCCTTTTTACGCAAACCGATTTTAGTCAGCATTAAAGGTTCATTTAACCATTGGCGGTGAGTTAAGAAAACAAGGTTTCTTCTAAGGTACGGCCTTTAAGTAATGCTTTATATTGCCACTGGTGAGCAGTAAACAGCTCAAACAACTGCATTTCAATGGCAAAGCCGGATTGCTTTTGGTACTCGATAACATATTGCTCATCACCGATACGCCTTACTTCAATGATATCGTTAAGGCCTAATAACTGCTGATGGAGGCTGTCCATGTCACATTGCTTCATTGTCAGCGTGATAAAGTCTGTCGCTTGGCTGGCTTTAATTGATACCGATTGCTGTAATTTGCCATGTTCGAGATAGACAACTTGGTCGCATAACTTTTCAAGTTCATCAAGGTTATGTGAGCTGATCACAAAAGTCGTATGGTCGGATAAATCTTTGACAATTTGACGAATTTTTTTCGCATTGGCAGGATCAAGTCCCGCTGTCGGTTCGTCGAGTAACACAATCTTAGGAGAACCCATGAGGGCTTGGGCAATAGAGACTCGTTTACTCATACCATGACTTAAACTTTTAGGTTTCGCCTCTGCTGAGTCACTTAAGTCGACAAGGGCGAGAACTCTTAATGCTTCTTGTTTTGCTGCCGCTGCTGTCATGCCTTGTAATTGGGCAAAAAACTGGAGTTGCGACACAATACTAAAATTAGGATCCAATGCTGCATCTTGTGGCAATGCCGACAATAGTCCTTGTAACGCTTTGCTACCGGGTTTATGGCCTAAAATGCTAATACAGCCATTGGTGGGTTGAATAAAACCGCATAATAAACTAAATAGCGTTGTTTTACCGGCACCATTTGGACCCACTAATGCAATGGGAGCACCTTGTGTAAGCGTTAACGATACAGTGTCGAGCGCAAGTTTATTACCGTATTGTTTAGAAAGGTTGTCACATTGAATGATACTCATAGCGCACTCCTACTCATTAAGACTTTACCAGCAAATAAAATAACCGCAGTTTGCAGTAAAGGAATGGGAGCGTATACGAATGAACCTAATCCTTGAGTATTGATCAAATTACCTATTTGCGAACCAGGCAGTATCCAGTTTAACCAGCTTAATTGTGGGAAATTCATATTAATTAATGCAATAAATATTGATACTACAGCCCACAAGATAACCGCAAATATACTGGCTTGTCTTGCTGAGTTTGCATGTAATGACAGCACCGCCATAGCAGCAGTGTAGGGTAATAATACGATCACTAGATTAACCATTACGATTAAGCTAGTTGTTATTGATGGCAATAACAAAGATATATCACGTGATAATGCTAATGCGATGGTTGCCAATAACGTTAAGATGATCAACATCAATTGGATAAACATTTGCCCTAAGAAACGACCAAAAAACAAACTGGAACGACTGACTCTTAAGGTTAGAAATCGCAAACTACCACGTTGTTTATCTGAACTAAATTGGTCTGCGGCAATAAAAATACTGAACATGGGGAAAAGGTACAGTGCAGCTAACCAAAACACAGCAAACTCTTCGACGGGCCATTCAAATAGATGGCGTAAACTCCCTGGCCCAAAGAGGGCTTCAGTAAAGTCTTTGAAGTTAGGCTGCATAATAAATTCAGATGCACTCTTGATAGGGTACAGCAATAAAATTGCCCAAATTAGCATAAAGGCGATTAATGAAATCATACCGCTTTTGTTAGTAAAACGTTTGGTTAACTCATATTTGGCTAATAACCAAATATGAGTTAATGACGATGGAGATGCGGTACGGTCCATATACTTTTCCTTGCTTAACCTGTTTTGGAAAGCGTTAATTAGTTTAAAAGCGACTCTAATTGGGCTAGCTTTTGTTCTAGCAACTCAACTCTTTGTTCTAGTTCTACAATCCGAGAATCTTGCTGTACAGTTTGTTGAGTGTGAGTCGACACGACAATGGCATCACAGCTGTTCACATCATAATCATCAACGTTGCCACTAAAGCACTCAAGGAAGCGACAATCACGTTTATTCGCTTCTCGAGCAAGTTGAACTACTAAAGGCTTTTCACGTTGGCTTAATGCCAGTAATGCTGTTTCAACCTGTGAGACATCAGTGAATTCATGGAGTCGATTGGTACGAGTTTTGAGTTCGCCTGGTGTTTGCGGTCCCCGCAATAACAACACACAAATTATAGCGACTTCCGCACTGCTTAACTGCAATTCACTGAATTCAGTATTACAAAAGCGATGCTTATATTTTTCGACTCGACTACCGAAACCAGATTGCTCGCTGAGTAAGCGTTTTTTGGTAAGATCGTCTAATACTGTTTTTACTTGAGATTCGCTCAGTGACAGCACAGGTTCGCGGCTGCTTTTTTGATTACATGCTAAGGCGAGTGAATTTAATGACAGAGGATATTGATCTGGAGTCGTGAGTTCTTTTTCGAGTAAACATCCGATAACTCTAGCTTCTAGTGAGGTTAATTCCATACACAGTATCCTTTTAATAAAAAGCATGATTCTATTACTTTTATAACAGAGGCATGCTTTTTCTCAAAGGATTGGACTAGTTTACCGAGGCTAATCGATTATTGTTCACACAGTTAGGCGAATACCTTCACTTTCGATTGTGATTTCACCTGCTTTAAATAAACCACCAATTGATTTCTTAAAGGCTTTTTTACTCATGCCGAGTTTGTCATAAATGACATCAGCATCAGTTTTGTCATGTAGAGGTAAAAAACCATTAGCGCTACGCAATTTATTAATGATCAACCGGGCATTTTTGTCTAGCTCGTCTTTATCACCTTTTTGCAGTACAAGATCAATTTTGCCATCACTGCGAATCGTTTTGATATAACCAGTCACTTTTTGACCAAATCGCAATTTTTGGAAAACTTCATTAGTGTAAATTACGCCCCAATGCAGGTTGTTAATAATGGCTTTGTAACCCAACTCTGTAGTGCCACCGATGATTAAATTAACCTGTTCACCTTCGGTATAATGCGCTTCTGTTTTATCGACAAACTTATCCAGTTTTGACGATGCCATAATACGTTCGTCGGCATGGTTAGCATGGACATAAACTAAATATGAGTGGCCTTCTTCTGCCGGTTTATGTTGCTCGCCAAAAGGGAGTAGTAAATCTTTGTCTAAGCCCCAATCTAAAAATGCGCCGAATGGGCCCGTGGCGATTACTTTTAAATAAGCATATTCACCCACTTGAGCTAACGACTTTTGGGTAGTAGCAATCACAATGTCTTCAGAGTCTAGGTAAAGAAACACATCTACCATATCACCGACATTACAACCGGTAGGGACAAATTTATTAGGAAGCAAGACTTGTCCAAGCTCTTGAGCATTTAGATAAACCCCAAAATTAACTTGTTTAACAACTTCTAATGAATAACGTTTACCGATTTGTATCATGAATGACTCTACTTTAATTAAAAATGAAAAAGATGATCTTAAGAAAAACACGTAATTATACACGTAAATTAAGCTCACGTTGTGCCAATTAAGCGCTATCGAAAATCATTTAGGCTTATCGCCTTGTTTGTTGAGGTTTATGACAACAATTGTAGATGATTTTTTATAGTAATTAATCGGTAATTAACTTGCATTACACATCATTGCAGGTTTTAATTGCGCCGTTTTTATAAAGGCTAAAAATGTGGTTGGTTAGCAATTAAAAAGTGAACTAACTGCAGGCGTAATCAGTAAAATACTTGTTACAGCAGCGAACTGATGTTCAGCAGCCAAAATTTGCATGCTTTGTGGATTTCTGCGTAAGATGTTCTATATAAGCAGATGCGAAACATGATAACAATGACGATATGATGTCGAGCCAATTTATAGGGCCTCCATTTTGTCTGTCACAGGTTTTACAGCCATAATCATAGTGCTGAATAAACCATTTTTATTTCTTGGATAGCATTGTTGTGTTATCTGGATTTTTAACAAGCAGAAGCCACTTTTGGTCAACTGCTAACTTTGATACAAATACGGAAAATAATTATGTCTGATTGGTCTATCGAAGATGCTCGCTCGGGTTATAACGTGACTCACTGGAGCCAAGGTTTTTATGGTATTCGTGAAGATGGCGAAGTGACAGTGTCACCTAACCCACAAAATCCTGATCATAAAGTCGGCTTAAATGAACTAGCCAAAAGTATGGTCGAAGCAGGCGTCTCGTTACCGGTATTAGTCCGTTTCCCGCAAATCTTACACCATAGAGTGGAAAGTTTATGCGAAGCATTTAATGATGCAATTAAGAAGTACGATTATCAAAATGATTACTTGTTAGTTTACCCAATTAAAGTAAACCAACAGAAAACGGTAGTTGAAGAAATTTTAGCTAGCCAAAAATCTAAAGAAGTCCCTCAGTTAGGACTTGAAGCCGGTAGTAAGCCAGAGTTAATGGCTGTACTTGCCATGGCACAAAAAGCCAGTTCAGTCATTGTATGTAATGGTTACAAAGATAAAGAATACATTCGTTTAGCACTTATCGGCGAAAAGCTTGGCCATAAGGTGTATATCGTTCTGGAAAAAATGTCAGAACTTAAAATGGTATTAATTGAAGCTGAAAAGCTTGGTATTACACCTCGTTTAGGTTTACGTGTGCGTTTGGCTTTCCAGGGCAAAGGCAAATGGCAAGCCAGCGGTGGTGAAAAGTCTAAATTTGGTTTGTCTGCAGCACAAGTGTTGAAAGTTATAGCTGAATTAAAAAGTGCTAATATGCTTGATTCTCTGCAGCTATTGCACTTCCATTTAGGTTCGCAAATTGCCAATATTCGCGACATTCGCCAAGGCGTAAGTGAAGCTGGCCGTTTTTACTGTGAATTGCGCCAACTTGGTGCCAGCATTGATTGTTTCGATGTGGGCGGCGGGTTAGCGGTTGACTACGACGGTACTCGTAGCCAGAGCAATAACTCAATGAACTATGGTTTAAATGAGTATGCTAACAATATCGTCAACGTATTAACCGATTTATGTAATGAGTACGAGCAACCAATGCCGCGTATTATTTCTGAATCTGGTCGCCATTTAACGGCGCATCATGCGGTGTTAATTACTGATGTTATTGGTACTGAAGCGTATCAACCAGAAAATATTCAGGAACCAAGTGAAGAGGCGCCGCAATTGCTCCACAATATGTGGCAATCTTGGTTAGAAATCAGCGGTCGATATGATCAACGTGCAATTATTGAAATTTACCATGATAGTCAAAGTGATATTTCTGAAGCACACTCATTGTTTGCTGTGGGTCAATTAAGTTTGGCTGACCGAGCTTGGGCAGAACAAGCTAATTTACGTGTTTGCCATGAAGTGAAGGGACTATTAAGCAACAATAACCGCTATCACCGTCCAGTGATTGACGAATTAAATGAAAAGTTAGCTGATAAGTTTTTCGTTAACTTCTCTTTATTCCAGTCATTACCTGATGCATGGGGTATTGATCAAGTGTTCCCAGTGTTGCCGTTATCGGGTTTAGATAAAGCACCTGAGCGCCGTGCGGTTATGTTAGATATTACCTGTGACTCAGACGGTATTGTTGACCAATACGTAGACGGTCAGGGAATTGAAACCACATTGCCCGTCCCAGCATGGAGTGCCGACAGCCCATATTTGATTGGTTTCTTTATGGTGGGTGCATACCAAGAAATTTTGGGTGATATGCATAACTTGTTTGGTGATACTAACTCTGCTGTTGTTCGCATTGATGAGCGTGGATTAAGCCAGATTGAATCTGTTTTAGAAGGCGATACGGTAGCTGACGTTTTACGTTATGTAAACTTAGATGCGGTTGACTTTATGCGCACTTATGAAGAGCTTGTAAATCAGCATATTGTTGAAGAAGAGCGTGCCAGTATTCTAGAAGAGTTACAGTTAGGGCTTAAGGGTTACACTTACTTAGAAGATTTTTAATCTTATCGACTAAGTGATGTTAGCTTGTTATTAAAAAAGCCTAGCGATCTCAGGTCGCTAGGCTTTTAAGTTGCTAACATATTTGTAATTATTCAGGCAGTTCTATTTAAGCCTATTTTATCGTTGGGAAATGCTTATTTAAACCGCTAAACTACGCTTTTTTCTCTTTTAACTGCGCATATATGGCTTAACCATGAGACATTACATTTTTATACAAACATCTCTAATTAGAATAAGTGCTGAGTAGTTACACATGTTTTTTGAAGGTTCAGAGAAAAAGTTAGAGATTATTGTTAATGAATCAGCGCCTAAATTACGATCCTTAGATCGAACATTTTGGCTGGGGCTCGTTGCTGCCTCAAATGCAGACATTTTATCTTCCATAAGTAATGAATATTGTGATGCTTATTTGCTGAGTGAATCGAGTTTATTTGTTTGGGATGATCGTATCGTTATGCTCACTTGCGGGGCTAGCACGTTGGTAGAATCTGCATGCTACTGCATTGAACATTTAAGTGAACAGGCGATTGCGTACATTTGTTATCAACGCAAAAATGAATACTATGCCCATTTACAAGCAACTTCCTTTATCGATGATGTGTTTAGATTAAGGCAGTTTATTGCTGGGCAGGCCTATCGAATGGGTCATTTAGATAGCCATCATCACTATATATTTTCGACCAACAAAGACTATCAAGCTAGCCAGCTCGATACTACCAATGAACTGCTGATGTACCATATTTCTGGTGCAGTAGCTGATTATTTACGTGGTGAGCAGCAATCAACTGTTCAAATTAGTCAGATGCTGCAACTGGAACAATTATTTAATGGTTTTAGTATTGATCAGTATTTATTCAGTCCGTTAGGTTATTCAATAAACGGTATTCGCGGTGCTGAATATTTTACAATACACATTACACCACAAGAAAATAGCTCATATGTGAGTGTTGAAACTAACATTGATCTTAGCTCAACGCCGGTTGATGTTTTTGCTGAACTGGTAAGATTATTGCAGCCTAGTAGCTGTGACATTATTGGCTTTAATAGTCATATTGCCAATAAACCCTTTTTAAATTATTTGTGTTTAAGCCATTGCGCGATGCCAATCGAGCAAGGTTTCACTATACACTTTAACCACTATCAGCAAGATTGCTCAGAACTGCTGAGCCCTACACTATTATAATTATCAACAGTTGCCATCTTTTGATCGTTTATAACTACTTTCGTAGAAAAATTAGATTATTCGTATTATTCAAACCCATGTGGCAATTTACGCCAACCGCTTGATTTCAAACCCGCAGAGTCTGACGCAGACGTTGTTATTGGTTTACCTTTTGATGCCCACACAGATACCGCCAAGGCAGTAAGTACGGTACGACTACGGGACAATGTTTTACTATGCGCTGCGTGAGGGGTTTATTGATGTTGAGCATTCAATGCAAATTGCTATTTGTACTGAATAGCACAAAAAAGGTCATGGCTTTGAAGTGATTCGCCAATAACTTAACCGCTCAACAAATGGTTGAACAGTTAATTATGCGTGTTGGCGATATGCCGTTATACGTCGCATTCGACATTCGATATTCGATATTGACTGTTTATGTTTAGACCCGGCTTTTGCAACCGCTACAGCTACGCCCTTTTGTGGTAAGTTCACTAGCGAGATCATTCGTGGCTTACGTGGTTTAAATATTGTCGGCATGGATGTTGTAGAACTAGCATTCTTTTATGATTATACAGATGTTACCCCGCTAGCTGCAGCAACACTGGGCCTTGAAATGCTACAGGTGTGGGCTGAAGGTAAAGGCTTAATTAAAAAGTAATTTCAACTTTGTAATTAAACACATTAGCCAACGAGTTGACGTTGGCTTTTTTGTGTCTGCTCAGCGTAGAATAGGTCCAGCAAGGTTTAATGAGGAACCAATATGAGTGATTTAAGTGATATTCGCCGTGAATATACCCAGGGCGGATTAAGACGAGCGAATTTGCCTGTTAACCCAATGGATCTATTCGAACAATGGATGCAACAGGCAAAAGATGCCCAACTTACTGACCCAACGGCCATGTGTGTCGCGACGGTGGACGAAGATGGCCAGCCATTTCAACGTATTGTGTTATTAAAAAAGTTTGATGATAACGGTTTTGTGTTTTTTACTAATTTAGAAAGCCGCAAAGCAAAACAAATTGCCACTAACAGTAAAGTCAGTTTACTGTTTCCTTGGCATCCACTTGAACGTCAAGTGGCTGTATTAGGGCAAGCGGAGCCATTATCTATGTTGGACGTGGCGAAATATTTTATGTCTAGACCAAAAGATAGCCAAATTGCTGCCTGGGTATCTAAACAATCAAGCAAGATTAGCGCACGACAGGCGTTAGAAGGTAAATTTGCTGAAATGAAAGCTAAATTTGCCCAAGGTGAGGTTCCATTACCTAAGTTTTGGGGTGGATATTTGGTGCGACCAGCTAGCATTGAGTTTTGGCAGGGTGGTGAACATCGGTTACACGACCGATTTATTTACACTAAAACCGATGCGGATTGGAATATTGATCGGTTGGCACCTTAATGAGTGTTAATGAAGTGGAGCATTTTGCGGTGATAACCAATAAAATCTGGGTTGATGCTGATGCTTGCCCCAACCCAGTTAAAGAAATGTTATTTAGGGCATCTGAGCGTAAATCGGTTCGATTAGTGTTAGTGGCCAATCAAATGATTAAAGTGCCTATTTCGCCCTTAGTTAGCATGATACGGGTGAGTTCGGGTTTTGATGAAGCAGATAACTACATTGTGGAACAAGTCGTCAAAGGGGACTTAGTCGTCACTGCTGATATTCCTCTGGCATCTGATGCGGTTGATAAAGGCGCACTAGTATTAAACCCTCGTGGTACGGTGTATACAGCTGAAAATATTAAACAGATTCTGACGATGCGCGATTTTATGGAAGAAATGCGCAGCAGTGGCATCCATACTGGTGGTCCGAACAGTTTTTCGCAAACGGATAAACATGCTTTTGCACAAGCGTTAGACAAATGGCTGGCTAGATTGATCCCCAGCAAGATATAACCAAAGATTACTCTATACTTATTTATTGTTAATCTTACTTTCTATACAAAGGACTTTACGATGAAAAAATGGTTACCATTATTAGCCGCGAGCTTGCTGAGTACATCAGTGATGGCAGGCGATTGGCAAGTCAATCAAGATCATTCTCGGGTGAGCTTCATTTCGATTAAGAAAGCCGATGTTGCTGAAGTGCATCATTTTAAACAAGTTGCAGGTTCATTAACGGATGCTGGTGCATTTTCTTTATCGATTGATTTAACCAGTGTTGATACCGGAATAGAAATTCGAGATCAACGAATGCAAGCAGTGTTATTTGAAGTGGCACAGTTTCCTAAGTTAACCTTGGATGCAGTGGTTAACCCTAAATTGCTAGCCGGATTAAAAGTCGGTGACACGCTAACGACGCAAGTTGAAGCAACCATTAAGCTACATGGTCAGAAACAACAAAAGAGCTTTGATGTGTTAGTCGCTAAATTGTCGGATAAGAAAATGGTGATTTCAAGCTTAGCGCCAGTGATTGTTCAAGCAAGTGAATTTGGTTTAGTGTCCGGTGTCGAAAAACTTAAAGAAATGGCGGGATTGCCGAGTATCAGCTTAGCGGTGCCAGTGTCATTTGTGCTAACCTTAGCGCAATAGTTATATGTGGTTATTAATGGTTTTCAATCATCAGGTTGGGAGCCATTTCCTGTTAAGTCGTTTTTAAGAAAGGTGGTATGAAATGGTTACTGACAAAGACGGATACATGCATTTAATTCAGTATTTAACTGAACATTTAGGGCTATTTGAGTCGTCTGAGAGTAATGCCGCTGCAACGGAAACTGTCATGGAATTGTTTGAAGAGCAGTTATCTGCTCAGATCATTATGGTATGTGGGCAAAACCCGCAATTATCATTTGCACAACGTAATATGGTGATCCGCGAAATTGACGCAATTGTATATGACTTAGAAGAGATTTTAGCCTCTGTAGCTAATCAACAAGCCACCCCCGAACAAAGCATTTTTATTACTGAGTTTTCAGGACTGATTAAAAATTTATTCGATCAAGAAGTTGATCATTTATTGCAATAAACGTACATAAAACTGGCCGCTACTAAAGCGATTTGTGGATTTTTTGGGATTGATCATGTTTAAAAGAATTGTGATTTCGACTCTGCTGTGTTTGCTTTCTATATCTGTTTTTGCGAGTGATAAAACCGTTTTAAGTCAAGTTGAAACCATGACCGTCGCTAAGTCAGGACTACAATATAATGCTCGCATTGATACAGGTGCCGTGAACACTTCACTGCACGCTGTCAATTTAGAAATCCTTGGCGGTGCATCCAAAAAAATGAAAAGCAATGTTGGTAAAATTGTTGAATTCACTACTGAAAATGAACGTGGTGATAAAAAACGCATTCAAGCCGAAATTGTCAGTACTTCAAGGGTGAAAAACTCTCAAGGAATTGAAACTCGTTACATGGTGAAGCTTGATATAGGTTTTCCTGATCAATTGCATAATATTCATGTTAACTTACGCGATCGTAGCCACATGAATTACAAATTACTTATTGGGCGTAACTTTTTAAAACATAACTACATTGTGGATGTTTCTGACAAAAAGACCATTGGTCCTTTAGCAGATCTGAGCATTAAGCAAACTGGCTTAATGTATAATACGCGTATAGATACCGGCGCCGTTGAAAACTCATTACATGCAGTTAATATTCGAGTCGAGAATGAAGACAAAGTGAACATTGAAAATAACATTGGTAAGATGATTACGTTCACCACAGCGAATGAAAAAGGCGAAAAAGCTGATGTTCGCACCAAAATTCGGGGCACATCGTTAATTCGTAATGCACAAGGTACAGAAAGGCGTTACATGGTGAGGTTAAGTGTTGGTGAGCCTCGTCATGAATTTATAGTCGATGTGAATCTTAAAGACCGTACCAAAATGGGTTATAAATTATTAATTGGCCGAAATTGGTTACAAGGTCACTATATGGTTGATGTGTCTAAAAAGCATTAATTGCTTATTATCGGTCAATAACATCGGTCAATAACGCTGGTCAATAACATCGTTCAATAACATCAGCTAACAATACCGCTCAATATGAGCGGTATTTTTTTGGCTGTTTTTCACGCCTAGGTAACCAAAAAAGATCGTAGAAAGAGGTGTGTGAATAAGCGGTAGTTAGGCGCGGTTGTTGACTGAAATTGCTTTTGTATTCACTGCAACATCTTTGCAACCTTATTGTCATCCGTAATCGTTATAGTAAGCGCTGATTGAGCTATGTAGCCTCAACGCGGGATCATAAATGCTTATCAAACATGCGCTTATTTCGCTATCGCTGTTGTATCAACTTACAACTCGCACACTATTGATTCGTCAATACGGTTTGTTAGCAAAACAATGGCAAGCTTGATATTGATGATTTGAACATAAACGGATCTTTATCTGTTTATTACAACGGTTATTCCGAGCTGAGGTTATACCAAGCAATAAAATATCAATTGAATAATTAAATTAACTCATTGGATTTATGGATAATGAATAGGGGTTCACTATGTTAGTTCAAAAGTCGTTGCTCGCGATATCATCTTTAATGGTATTCAATGTTGCTGCTCAAGATGTGCTTATTTCAGAGTACATAGAAGGCAGCAGTAATAACAAAGCAATTGAATTGTACAATCCAAGTTCGATAGCGATAGATTTGAGTAATTATGTGTTGTCGTTTTATTTTAATGGCAATACCGCAGCGACAACCAATATTGCATTGGATGGCAATATTGCAGCCAACTCAACGTTTGTTATCGCCGATAATGATGCATCTGCAGAGATCCTTGCGCTTGCTCAACAGACGAGTACAGCGAGCTTTTTTAATGGTGATGATGCCATTGTACTCAGTCACAATAGCGTAGTGATCGACTCTTTAGGACAAGTGGGTACAGACCCCGGTTCACAATGGGGAGCAGGTGATTTATCGACCCAAAACAATACTCTTCGTCGTGACGCCACTCAATTAATTGCCGATACCATCATTGACGACGAAGTCACATTTACTGGCTGGCAAGGTTTTGCTCAAGATGACATCAGCGATTTAGGTGTTTTCGCGGGTAATGATTCAGGTCCAACAGATCCAGTAGACCCAGTAGATCCAACTGACCCAATAGAATTTGTCTGTTCACAAAGCGCAGTCGCAATCCATGACATTCAAGGGATGGATGACACAAGCCCTCTAGTGGGTTCAGACGTGGTGGTTGAAGCGATTGTGACGAGTAATCAACAAGCTGGGCTAAAGGGTATATTTATCCAAATGGCCGACAGCGAAGTTGATGCTGACATTAACACCTCAGAAGGTATTTTTGTTTACAGCGGTAATCAATCACTTGACGTGAATGCCGGTGATAGAATTCGTTTACAAGCTTCTGTTGCCGAATATCAAGGCACAACTCAGTTGTCTAATGTGACTCAATTTGCATTATGTGGTACTAACCTATCATTGCCTGTGGTTGCTACTGTCACATTGCCGTTAGCCGACAATCAACAACTTGAGCGTGTTGAAGGCATGCGAGTAATATTCGATCAATCTCTGGTGGTCAATGAAGTGTATAACTTAGGCCGTTATGGTGAAGTATCATTAGGCAGTAGTCGCCATTTTATCGGTACTCAAGTTGCTTTACCTGGTGCAGCAGCGCTGGCAGTGACTGAAGCGAATGCCAGAGATAGTATTTTGTTGGATGATGGCTTAACCAGCCAAAATCCTGAACAGATACCTTATCCAGCTCCTGGGTTATCAGCCTCAAATACCTTACGGGTAGGCGATTCTGTTACCGGGCTCGAGGGTATTATGCATTATGGCTTTAGCCAATATCGTGTGATGCCAACTCAAGTGGTCAATGTAGTGCAAAGTAACCCGCGACAATCTACTCCAGAGTTAGCGCTTGGCGCAGATCTTCGTGTCGCCAGTTTCAATGTGCTTAATTATTTCAACGGTGATGGCAACGGCAATGGATTTCCGACTGATCGCGGCGCCGACACATTATCTGAATTTGAGCGTCAACGCGTGAAAATTATCAGTGCAATGCATGCCATTAACGCTGATGTATTTGGTTTAATGGAAATTGAAAATGACGGCTATGGTAGTGATTCAGCCATTAACGACTTAGTCAGCGGATTAAACCAAGCTATGGGAGCGGAGGTATACGCTTATGTTGTGCCTTCAGTGGCACAAATAGGTTCCGATGCAATTGCTGTGGGAATGATCTACCGTGCTGATAAAATCACTCCAACAGGTGATGCTCAAATATTATCTTCAGCTAATTCGCCTGTTGATGGAAATGGCGCGGCATTGTTTGATGACGGTAAAAACCGTCCGATGTTAACGCAATCATTTATGCTCAATGGCCGTGAGGGCAGCATTGTTGTCGCCGTAAACCATTTAAAATCAAAAGGAAGTAGTTGCGACAGTAACAATGATCCTGATTTATTGGATGGCCAAGGTAACTGTAATTTAACCCGTACCCGGGCAACAGATGCTATTGGGCAATGGTTAATGGAGCAGTATCCAGAGCAAAAAATCTTGGTAATGGGTGATTTAAATGCTTATGCCAAAGAAAATCCACTCACTCAACTTGCCAGCCATGGCTATAGCGAATTAAATGAGCATCTTGGCAGTGTTAATTCATACTCCTATGTGTTCTCGGGTGAGTCAGGCCAATTAGACCATGCATTAGCAAACCAAGCGTTATTGGATAATGTATTAGCCATAACGGAATGGCACATCAATGCTGACGAGCCAAGGATCCTTGATTATAACCAAGAGTTTAAATCTGCTGCTCAGATACAAGATTTGTATCAAGCTGATGGCTTCCGCTCTTCAGACCATGATCCTGTGATTGTTTCACTGCAATTTGAGGTGAAAAATGAGCTCCCAATCGCCAGTTTTGATCATCAAATCAATGGTAGCCAACTACAGGTTCAGTCTACCTCTGTTGATAATGATGGTGATATTACGTCATTAGAATGGGATTTTGGTGATGGTACTATCGTTAATGGTACTGTTGCTAATGTAGAAACGGCTTCACATCAATATCTGCAATCAGGTAATTATCAAGTTCAGCTTACTGTTACTGACAATAAAGGTGAGGTTGTGACAACCGTGAAAACCATAAATGTGCTTGTTGAACCGGCTAATATAGCGCCAACTGCACAAATACACTTGGTTAACTTATGGTTTATGAAATTATTTATTTCAACGAGCTATGACCAAGACGGTTTTATTAAACGTCAAAACTGGCTATTTAATAATGGTCGAAAAGCACATGGGCCAATCGCGTTTAGTTTCAGTCGTCGCGATAAAGCTGTGTCACTGACGGTAGTCGATAATAACGATGAAAAAGACACTGCAACACTCAATTTTAGATAGGTAAATATTGTCGATATGTGAATAAATATTCACGAAAAATAATGAGGAAGGCGCAACATGCGCCTTTTTTATTGTGTTTTATCCGCGTAAACCGACCTTTATGATGACTGTTCAACGGCACTAAATTGTTGCATGCAAGCTCAATAGACATTCATCTATTCTCACCATCAGCAGACCGACGATTTTGCTTAGCAAGACTGTTAGCTTATTACTTGTCGTCACCGATACACACTAAGAGGGGTAATTGTAGTTAAATACAACTATTTGCCATTAAATATACCAATAATGACTAGTAAATTTAGACTCGCTAACGTAAAATTTCACTCTTTTATTTTAACCCCAGTTTTGATGGTTTATTTGTCATAATAAGCGTCAAACTACCGCGTCGTCACTCACTACCGGGTTATCACTTTTGTGTACTCGCATAGCCGACAAGACGCCCAATCGCATTTAAATGCAAAAATGCAGTGGATGATAACATGCAGCAGTTAACCGAGATCGTAGAACAAGCCTTAGAAGTCATTGATAAGGCCAGTGATCTAAAGACATTGGATGATATCCGTGTCGATTACCTTGGTAAAAAAGGTAAAATCACTGACATGATGAAAATGATGGGATCATTAAGTGCAGAAGAAAAACCTGCCTTTGGTGCCGCAGTCAATCAAGCTAAACAAGCCGTTCAACAGCAGTTGACTGAGCGTATTGACGGATTAAAAGCATCTGAGTTAGAAGCCAAATTAATTGCTGAAAATATTGATGTGACTTTACCTGGTCGTACCTTAGATATCGGTGGTTTACATCCGGTTACGCGTACTATCGAACGTATTGAAACCTTCTTTGGTGAGTTAGGCTTTGTTGTTAAGCAAGGTCCTGAAATCGAAGATGATTTCCATAATTTCGATGCGTTAAATATTTCTGAGCATCATCCTGCTCGTGCTGATCATGACACTTTTTACTTTAATCCTAAAGTGATGTTACGCACCCAAACATCGGGCGTACAAATTCGCACGATGGAACATGAAAAGCCGCCACTTAGGATCATTTCTCCAGGCCGTGTTTATCGTAATGATTACGACCAAACTCACACGCCAATGTTCCACCAAGTTGAAGGGTTAATGGTTGCTGAAAACGTTAACTTTGCCGAGCTTAAGGGCATTTTGCATGATTTTTTACGTAACTTCTTTGAAGAAGACTTAGAAGTACGTTTCCGCCCATCTTACTTTCCATTTACAGAACCTTCAGCCGAAGTAGACGTGATGGGAAAAAACGGTAAGTGGTTAGAAGTATTAGGCTGTGGCATGGTACATCCAAATGTATTGCGCAGTGTGGGTATTGACCCTGAAAAATACTCTGGTTTTGCTTTTGGTATGGGTGTTGAGCGTTTAACCATGTTGCGCTATGGCGTAAATGATTTACGTGCCTTCTTCGAAAACGATTTACGTTTTCTTAAGCAATTCAAATAACGGAGCAAAAAGTAGATGAAATTCAGTGAATCTTGGCTTCGTGAGTGGGTTAACCCATCAGTAAGTCGTGACGCATTATCACACCAAATCACCATGGCCGGTCTTGAAGTTGACGGTATTGATGCCGTAGCTGCCGATTTTAGCGGTGTTATTATTGGCGAAGTGGTTGAATGTGGCCAACACCCAGATGCAGACAAATTACGCGTCACCAAAATCAATGTTGGCGGCGATGAGCTTATTGACATTGTTTGTGGAGCACCAAACTGCCGTTTAGGCTTAAAAGTGGCTGTAGCAATGGTTGGCGCTGTGTTACCTGGCGATTTTAAAATTAAAAAAGCCAAGTTACGTGGACAACCGTCAATGGGCATGTTGTGCTCGTATGGCGAGTTAGGTATGGACATCGAAAGTGATGGCATTATCGAATTACCACAAGATGCGCCTTTAGGCGTCAATGTGCGTGAATACTTGCAATTAGATGACGCCATTATTGATGTTGATTTAACGGCTAACCGCGCTGATTGTTTAGGCATGGCAGGGCTTGCACGCGAAGTGGGTGTATTAAATCGCCAAGCAGTGACAGAGCCTTCCTGGGAAGCGGTAACGGCCACTATCGACGCGCCGTTTAGCATAAATGTTGTTGCACCAGATTTGTGCCCACGTTACTTAGGACGTGTGGTTAAAAACATCAATGTCAAGGCTGCTACGCCATTATGGATGCAAGAAAAATTGCGTCGTAGTGGTATTCGCTCAATTGATCCCATCGTTGATATCACCAACTATGTGTTGATCGAATTTGGTCAGCCAATGCATGCGTTTGATTTAAATGCCTTAAACGGCGGTATTACCGTGCGTTTAGCTGATGGTGTTGAAAAGCTAACCTTACTGGATAGCAACGAAATTACCGTTCCAAGCGATACCTTAGTGATTGCAGACGACAAACAAGCGGTTGCGCTTGCGGGTGTGTTTGGCGGCGAAAGTACCGGTGTGAATGAAAACACCCAAGACATTCTTTTAGAGTGCGCTTTCTTTGCACCATTAGCCATTATGGGTAAATCTCGTCGCTTAGGCTTACACACAGACGCGTCACACCGTTTTGAACGTGGTGTAGACCCTGAGTTGCAACATAAGGTTATGGACCGCGCTACACGCCTTGTATTAGATATTTGTGGTGGTGAAGCCGGGCAGGTGATTGAAGCCGTGTCTGCTGAGCATTTGCCCGCAGCCGCTAATATCACTTTGCGTCGTAGCAAGTTAGATAAAAGCTTAGGTCACTTTATTCCAGATTCTGACGTGGTTGAAATTCTAGAACGTTTAGGTTTTAGCGTGCAGACCAGCGGTGATGTATGGCATGTGACAACGGCTACCTATCGCTTTGATATGGCGATTGAAGAAGATTTAATCGAAGAAGTCGCCCGCATTTACGGCTACAACAACATTCCTAATATCGCCCCTCAAGCGGCGTTAAGCATGCCAGATCACAAAGAAGCGGATATTTCGTTAAAACGTGTGCGCAGTATATTTGTGGCTCGTGGTTTCCAAGAAGCGGTGACCTACAGCTTTGTCGACCCTAAGATGCAGAACATTGTTCATCCTGGCGAAGAAGCCATGGTATTGCCTAACCCGATTTCTGTCGAAATGTCAGCAATGCGCTTATCAATGTTTACTGGATTATTGACCGCAGTAGGCTATAACCAGAGCCGTCAGCAAAATAGAGTACGTTTATTTGAGACCGGTTTACGCTTTGTTCCTGATGCACAAGCAGATTCTGGAGTTCGTCAACAAGCTATGCTGGGCGCGGTTATTTCCGGTGTTCAAAACGAAGAACATTGGTCAATGGAATCGAAAACTGTCGACTTCTTTGATTTAAAAGGTGATTTAGAAGCAATAATCGGCTTGACAGTTGCCGCTACAGAATTTAGCTTTAGAGGGGCAACACATCCTGCGCTGCATCCAGGTCAATGTGCTGAAATATTACGAAATAATCGAGTCATTGGTTACATCGGTGCTATCCATCCTAGTTTGGAAAAGCCGTTTGGACTCAATGGAAAAACAATTGTTTTTGAGTTAGAACTGGATGCATTATTGCACGCCCGTTTGCCGCTAGCCCAAGCTGTATCTAAGTTTCCTGCCAATCGTCGCGACATCGCGGTAGTAGTAGATGAAACAGTTTCTGCAACTGATGTTATGAATTTGATAAGAAAAGTTGGCGAAAATCAGTTGGTTGGCTTAAACTTGTTCGATGTATACCAAGGTAAAGGTGTTGAGCCAGGCAAAAAGAGCCTAGCCATCGCACTTACGTTACAAGACACTACTCGTACACTTGAAGATAAAGATATTACTGAGACTATGGAATCAGTGGTATCGGCTCTAAAGACCGAGTTCAACGCATCGTTGAGGGATTAAAGTATGGCACTTACCAAAGCCGAAATGGCAGAACATCTTTTTGAAACATTGGGCATTAACAAACGTGTGGCTAAAGAGATGGTTGAGTCTTTTTTTGAAGAAATTCGTGAAGCACTCGAAAGTGGTGAGCAGGTCAAGTTATCTGGCTTTGGCAACTTTGACCTTAGGGACAAGAATCAAAGACCGGGAAGGAACCCGAAAACTGGTGAAGATATTCCGATTTCTGCACGCCGTGTTGTTACCTTCCGTCCTGGACAGAAGTTAAAATCACGTGTCGAAGCGGCAAACTCGGGTAAAAAATAGTTCACTAGTTAATACGCCAATCCGAACGGATCTGTATTACGAAGAGCCACTCTTAATTGAGTGGCTCTTTTGTTTTTGAATTTGGTGAATGTAACCCACCGTTTGCTGCATCAGCTTGATATTGGCATGGTAACCAGTGTATTCGATAAATCTTGCCCAGGCTGTTCTAAAATAGGTGTGAGTAAGCTGTGCAACAAAGACGTTTGCTATTGTCTGGTATAATTTCTGTTTCACACTCATTAATCACTAGTATAATGCCTTCGTTATAATATGATTTTTTACCGTGGGTCACGGTCAGTTTATTTGGAGTTTCTTTTGGCACGACAAGCAAAATATTTTGATACTCGCTTTAATAAATCACTATTGCATCCTCGTTACTGGGGAACATGGCTAGCTATCGCTGTGTTGTTTCTATTTGGCGTACTTCCCGCAAGCGTAAGAGATCCCATTGCGAGACTATTGGCTCGAGTCGTGATGAAAGTGGCCAAAAAACCATTGCGAATAGCAAAGGTGAACATTACCCATTGTTTTCCAGAAAAATCAGCTGAACAAGTCGATGAATTAATCAAAAAAAATGTTGAGACATTTGTCATTACTTTATTATCGCAAGCAGAGCTGCTTATTCGTTCTACCGCGCACCTTAAACGACGTATTCAACTTAACGGTTTTGAGCATGTTAAAGCAGCTCGCGATGCTAAGCAGCCGATTATTTTCATCATGCCGCATGTATGGCCGATGGAGTACGCCGGTCTTCGTATTAACATGGAAATACCTTTAGTGACTATGGCTAAGGCTCATCGCAATGGGTTATTTAATTGGTTTAGTAACCGGATGCGCAGCAGTCAAAATGGTCGCGTGTATATGCGTGAAGCAGGCATCAGAGCATTGTTAGCAGAGTTAAAAAATGATAACAGTTTTTTCTATTTACCAGATGAAGACTTAGGCCCTGAACAGAGTGTGTTTGCACCTTTTATGGGTACTGTTAAAGCGACGTTACCCGTAGTAGGGCGCTTAGCTCAAGCCGGCAACGCACAAGTTATGCCTGTTAAAATAGGATACGATCAACAAGCTAAACAATTTATTATGACAGTGATGCCAGCGGTGAATCCTGATGAAATGATTGGCAAAGAAAACGAAGCTATCGCATTAAACAAAGTGGTTGAACAAGTCATTAATGCTTATCCAGAGCAATATATGTGGTTTTTGAAATTACTTAAAACTCGTCCTCCAGGCGAGCAAGAATTTTACTAAAATATAACGACTACCATGATATGAACACAATAATAATAAGAGGTTTATATGGATTTTAATGAGTTATTAGCGGCTTTATCGTTTGTGGTGTTCACTTATGATAATCATCACATCACCTTATTGCAGCTGTTGCAAGTGCCTCTCTACATATTTTTAGCGTGGTTTATTATCACTCGTGTTGGGCGATTGATTGTTAAAGCACTAAAACGTCGAAAAGTGGGCGCAGATGCCATTCACTTGTTCACTCGCATGTATTTTATTATCAGTATTGCGGTGCTGGTGTTTACCAGTATGGAAATTTTAAATATTCCATTAACGGCATTTGCGTTTGTGTCTGGTGCGATAGCCATTGGGGTCGGTTTTGGTGCACAAAACATTATCAATAACTTTATCAGTGGTTGGATTTTAATGTGGGAACGGCCAATCCGTATTGGTGACTTTTTAGAAGTCGGTGAAGCCCGTGGAGTAGTGGAATGTATTAATACTCGCTCAACCTTGATACGCCGAAATGACGGGGTGCACATGCTAGTGCCTAACAGTCAGTTACTGGAAAATACCGTAACTAATTGGACCTTGATCGATAAAAATGCACGTACATTTGTTCGTGTAGGTGTGGCTTACGGTTCGGATGTGATTAAAGTGCGTGAGCTGATTTATCAAGTTATTGCTGAACGGGATGATATTCTGCCGCAACCTAAACCTTCAGTCTTATTTGAGGACTTTGGCGACAACGCATTGATTTTTGACTTAATATTCTGGGTTAGTGCAGTGTCAGAAACGGATATCCGCCGCCGTCGTAGCGAAATTCGTTTTAGAATGTATGAACTATTTAACGAGAATAATGTGGTGATAGCATACCCACAACGTGATTTGCATGTTAATGGTAATTTGACGGTAACTCAAAGTCATAAAATGTAAATAAAACCATTTTTATATCAATGTATATCAACAAAAAAGACGCCGTAGCGTCTTTTTCTATTTAATGCAGAAGGACTCTAAAACTACTTGGCTTTATTGTGGCGATCTAATAGGTTTTTATTAATATCAGCCATTGATAAGCCTTGGTCTTCAAGTAACACGATTAAGTGATACATCAAATCAGAAGCTTCATTCACAAGCTCCTCTTTATCATGAGTCGCAGCAGCAAGTGCAGTTTCTAAACCTTCCTCACCGACTTTTTGGGCGATACGCTTAGTACCACGTTCAAATAGCGAGGCAGTATAGCTTGACTCAGCACTTTGGCCTTTACGTGAAATAATCAACTTGGTTAGATTATCGATAAAAGGATGCGCGTTACCATCTTTCCAGCAGCTTTCTGTCCCAGTGTGACACGTTGGGCCGTTAGGAATAACTTGAACTAGAAAACTGTCGTTGTCGCAATCTTTGTCGATAGCAATGAGATCAAGCGTGTTGCCTGAGGTTTCGCCTTTGGTCCATAAACGTTGTTTAGAACGACTAAAAAAAGTGACTTGTTTGGTGGCTAAGGTTTTCTCTAATGCAGCTTGGTCCATGTAACCTAGCATGAGGACTTTGCCCGTTAGGTGGTGCTGTACAACCGCTGGGATCAAGCCTTGTTGCTTGTCCCAATCTACGCCTGTGCTATCAAATTTGATGTCTGTCATCTGTAATCTCTTTTTGGGTAAGGCTATTTTCTAGTTTCGTAAAAGTCTAAGCCTATAAACGAATCGCGATGTTATTGGCGTGCAAGTATTGTTTTAACTCACCAATATCAATGATGCCTTTATGAAACACGCTTGCTGCTAATGCGGCATCAACCTTGGCAAGTTCAAACACTTCTTTAAAGTGCTCCATGGTGCCCGCACCGCCAGAAGCAATTAACGGTACATCGCAAATGGCGCGTACTATGCTGAGTTGTTTGATGTCATAACCACCGCGCACGCCGTCTTGGTTCATGACGTTCAATACAATCTCGCCACAACCGCGTTTTTGCACTTCTTCAACCCAATCCTGAGTATACCATTGAGTGTCTTTGGTAGCGGCTTCATCCCCGGTAAACTGTTTTACTTTGTAACTATCGCTGACAGCATCGTAAAATGAGTCAATGCCGATAACGATACACTGGCGGCCAAACTCATCTTGTAGGCGTGATATTAAACTCGGGTCGCTTAATGCAGGCGAGTTAATCGATATTTTATCAGCACCAAAGGCGAGTTTTTCGCGTGCTTGCTCGATGGTTTTAATGCCCCCGGCGACACAAAACGGAATATCAATTTGTTCAGCTACGCGGCTAACCCAAGATTTATCGATAACGCGGTCGTGCGCGCTGGCGGTAATGTCATAAAACACTAACTCATCAGCGCCTTCTTCTGCATAACGGGCGGCGAGGGGAACGATGTCTCCAACAATCTCGTGATTGCGAAACTGCACCCCTTTAACCACTTTACCTTCGCGTACATCAAGACACGGAACTATGCGTTTGGCCAGCATTGTATTGCCTCCTTCACGGTAAATTGGTTAATCAGTAAAGCTTTACCGATAATAATGCCCGATGCTTTGCTGTCGCGTACAGCGGCAACATTGTCAAGTGTTGCAATGCCACCAGAGGCTTGCCAAAGGATATGGGGATACGTTGCGGCAAGTTCTGTGTAGAGCTCGGTATTGGCGCCTGTTAAGGTGCCATCACGGCTGATATCAGTCACTAAAGCATGCTTAAGGCCGACGGTTTCAAATTCAGCCACTAACGACTCTAATGACTTACCGCCACCCGATTGCCAGCCCGATACCGCGACAATTTTGTCGCCGTTATCGTTAATATTGACATCAAGAGCTAAACAAATAGCATCGCTGCCGTATTTTACAAACCAACTTTTGACCAGTTCAGGCTCTTTGACTGCAAGAGAGCCTATCACCACACGTTTAACCCCAATGGCTAATAATTCCGCGACTTGCTCTTCGCTGCGAATACCGCCGCCGACTTGAATATCAACATCAAGTCCCGCAGCAAGTTCAGCAATTAATTGAGTTTGGCGTTTATTCGGATCTTTAGCACCCGTTAAGTCAACGATATGCAGCAATTTTGCCCCTTGGGCTTGATAAGACTGCAATTGTACCAGTGGACTTAAGTCAAAGGTGGTCTGTTTGTCATAGTCACCTTGGTACAAGCGCACCACTTGGCCGTCAATTAAATCAATGGCAGGAATAATCACTGTGGTGTCCCCATGTTTAAGAAGTTCTGTAAAATTTGTGCGCCTACTTTGGCACTTTTTTCTGGGTGGAATTGCACCCCAAAAAAGTTACCTTTACCAATGGCGGCACTGAATGACTCGCCATAAGTGCTGCTGGCTAGGGTGTACTCACTGATTGGCGCACGGTAGCTGTGAACAAAATACACGTAGCTGCCATTTTCAATGCCAACAAATAATGGGTGATCGCTCACCTCTATTTGATTCCAGCCCATGTGTGGCAGCGGTAAGCCTTTACTGTCTAGGTCGCCAATGTCTGTCGGCACTAATCCTAGACAGGTGATATTTTGCTCGCTGCGGCCGCCATGTTCATTAGACAATGATGCCAGCATTTGCATGCCTAAACACACGCCCATAACAGGTTGCGTTAAGCTTTTAATTAGCTCGATAAGGTTCTTTTGTTTTAGGGCATCCATGGCCGCACCAGCGGTGCCAACACCCGGTAGTACCACTCTTGCGGCGCTGCGGATGACATCAAAGTCAGCACTGACTAAGACATTGGCATTCAGGCGCTCAAAAGCAAACCGTACAGAGCTTAAATTGGCACAGCCGGTATCAATAATCACGGTAAGATCATTGCTAGCGTTTGAAGTATTCGATACTTGTGTCACATGAACTCCTTACAGCACACCTTTGCTTGATGGCAGTATGTCACCTTCGACTTTCACCGCTTGGCGAAGCGTACGGCCTAACACTTTAAACAGTGCTTCTACTTTGTGGTGATCGTTATCGCCTTTCGATCCAATGTGTAAAGTGCAACGTAGGCCATCAGCGAATGAGCGGAAGAAGTGAGGCACCATTTCGATAGCCATTTCACCGACCATTTCGCGATCAAAGTCAGCATTGAATTTTATGAATGGACGACCAGAAATGTCCATTAAACATTCGCCACTGGCTTCATCCATAGGTAAGCTAAAACCAAAACGAGCGATACCGCGCTTGTCGCCTAAGGCCTGGCGAATGGCATCGCCAATAGCGAGGGCCGTGTCTTCTACGCTGTGGTGGTCGTCAATTTCTAGGTCGCCGTCAACATGCACGTCCATTTTAAAATTACCGTGGGTTTGAATTTGATCCAGCATATGGTCAAAAAAGCCAATCCCGGTTTCAATCTTACCTTTGCTTTGGTTGTCTAAGTCGATGGTGACTTTGATGTCGGTTTCTTTGGTGGTACGCACTACCGTTGCCACGCGACCTTTACTTAATAAAGCGCTGGTTATAGCATCCCAGTCGAGTGTTTGACGATTATATTTAAAGCTTTTAATGCCCATGGCATTAGCGAGCTCAACGTCAGTTTCACGATCGCCAATTACCGCTGATTCAGTAAAATCTACTTTACCTTGGGTTAAGTAGTCTTTTACTAAACCAAGTTTAGGCTTACGACAGCTGCAGTTTTCATCATTAAAGTGTGGACAGATAACCACATCGTCAAAAACGACACCTTGGCTTGAAAAAATTTGCATCATCATGTCGTGCGGGGCATCAAAGTCTGCTTTTGGAAACGAAGGAGTGCCCAAACCGTCTTGATTGCTGACCATGACTAAACGGAAACCGGCTTTATGCAATTTAAGTAACGCTGGGATCACTTGTGGTTCAAACACTAATTTAGCTAAACTATCGAGTTGTTTATCGATGGCTGGCTCTTCAACTAATGTACCGTCGCGGTCGATAAAAAGGATTTTCTGTTTCATGCTAACTACCTTAATGGTGATATCTAATTCTTATTTATGATGTATAGGGTATTGACCGATATGCAACGTGCACTAACGCACTAACGCACTAACGCACTAACGCATTAACCAAATAACTGAATAATCACATCGGTTTGTTTGGCTGATGTAAAGCTAAAACGAATCGCATCAGCAAGGCGTGGGTCTTTGTATGCACGAGCAACCACGCCGGAATCGCTTAATCGTTTAGCGGCTGCTTGTACATCGTCAAATTGGGCTAAAACATAGTTACCGTTGGCAGGTAACACCTTAGCGCCATAGGCTGTTAATGCAACGCTTAAGCGTTTGCCTTGTTCAATTAAACTGGCGACTTGAGTTCGCATAGTGTCAATGCCAGCAGGACTTAACGCTTTTACCGCAAGGTCTGACACCGGTAATGGCACCGGGTAAGGGGCGATGACTCGCATGACTAAGTCAATAATGTCATCACTGGCGAGCATAAAGCCACAACGTGCACCTGCTAAAGCAAATGCTTTTGATAATGTGCGCAACACCACAAGGTTAGGGTAGGTGCCAAGTAAATCTGCCACGCTGTAGTCTGGGCAAAACTCAATGTAGGCTTCGTCTACCACCACAATAGCTTTAGGTGCTGCGTTAATAGCTTGTTCAATTTTGTCTTTTGCAATCACGGTGCCGGTTGGGTTATTTGGGTTACAAATAAATACAATTTTGGCATTGCCGATTTGTGTTGGCCACGCATCCGGTAACTGATATTCATCTGTTAAACTTAACGCTGTGACAGCTACATTAAAGGTTGCAGCACTAATTGAATACATCCCATAAGTTGGACCAAAACAAGCAATACTGTCGACAGCAGGGATACAAAATGTACGAATGAGTAATTCGATCGCTTCGTCGGCACCGCGACTGGCAATAATATTACTTGCCTTAACGCCTGAGTAACGGCTGTAAGCATTGATGAGTTCAGCAGGTTGGCATTCTGGGTAACGATTCACTTTATCAAGCGGGCTATTATTGAATGGCGATTCATTGGCGTTAATCCAAATATCACCGCGACCACCAATTCGTCTGGCACTTTGATAGGGCGTTAATGTAAGTAATTCGGGTCTAGCCAACTGCTTTGGATCAAAAGACGCTGCTACGGTCTGGCTCATGGCTGTGTTCTCTACTTTCTACTCTAATAGGGTGCTAACTAGCTCTTAGCTATAGCGCTGACATACTATTTACTGCTAACGACTAAAAACTGGCTAAACGAATGGCGATAGCATTTTTATGTGCATCTAATAATTCATTTTCTGCCAACACCATCACAGTGTTACCTAAAGTTTTAAGCCCTTGTTGGCTGAGCTCTTGCACTGTAAAACGTCGACTAAAATCGGCTAATGACAAACTTGAAACTGAACGGCTATAACCATAAGTCGGTAAAACATGGTTAGTACCACTAGCATAATCGCCCACAGACTCTGGGGTATAAGCGCCTAAAAAGACGGAGCCGGCACCGCGAACTTGCCTAAGCACGTCACGTGGGGCAGTAGTTTGAATAATTAAATGTTCTGGGCCATACAAATTAGACACTTTTGCAGCTTGCACCATATCGCTAACAATAATACTGCGGCTGCATTCTAGCGCTTGTGCGGCGATGTCTTTACGGCTCAACTGTGCTAATTGTTCAGTTAACGCTTGGTTGACTTGCTCTGCCAGTGTTAATGAGTCAGTCACTAACATTACTTGCGAGTCAACACCATGTTCTGCTTGGGATAATAAATCGGCCGCAACAAAACCAGGATTTGCATCTTTGTCGGCAATCACTAACACTTCAGACGGACCTGCAGGCATGTCTATTGACACACTAATACGGCTGTCTTGTGACACTAATCGTTTTGCTTCAGTCACATAACGATTACCCGGACCAAATATTTTATCTACGTTCGGCACCGACTCTGTCCCAAATGCTAATGCCGCAATGGCTTGGGCACCACCCACCTGGAAAATATCAGTAATACCACAGACATTGGCGGCATAAATAATCGCATCATTAATCGGCGGTGGACTGACTAACACACGCTTTTCGCAACCGGCAATTCTTGCTGGTAACGCCAACATCATTACTGTGGATATTAATGGAGCTGTACCACCGGGAATATATAAGCCGACTCGCTCGATGGGTTCACTGCGCAATTCACAACGAATTCCCGCTTGAGTTTCTATATCAACACCCTGAAACACCTGCGCCTTGTGAAAGGTTTCAATGTTGTTCACCGCTTGCGCAACAGCTTGTTTGACGTCGTCACCTACACGTGCACATGCTGCCGCAATGGCGTCAGTTGATAATGCGAGCTCAGTCAGTTCAACACCGTCAAATTGCTTGTTATAAGCCAGTAATGCGCTATCACCTTGAGCGTTGACTTGCTCAATAATGTCACGAACACGTTGCTCTACACTTGCATCACCAATTAATGGCGAACGCGCTAACGTTTGTCGTTGTTGTTCAGTAGATAAAGAAGCCCAATCGAGAATTTGCATTTGTGTTACCCCATCATTTTTTCAATAGGCATGACCAGAATTGAGCTTGCACCTAGTGCGGTTAATTCTTCCATAGTGTCCCAGAATAAATCTTCTGTGCTTACTACGTGAATAGCCACACGATTAGTGTCGTCATTAAGTGGTAATACGGTTGGGTTTTCAGCGCCTGGGAGTAGGGCAACGATTTGATCTAACGTTTCAATTGGAGCGTGCAATAAGATGTACTTACTTTCACGGGCACGGATAACGCCATTAATACGCGATAAGATTTTGTTGATTAGAGCTTGTTTTTCAGTAGATTGAGTTTTGTTTGATTGAATAATGCAAGCCATTGAGCGGTAAATGACTTCGGTTTCATACAAGCCGTTCGCTTCAAGGGTTGCACCGGTCGAGACTAAATCACAAATGCCATCTGACAATCCTGCCCGTGGCGCGACTTCAACAGAACCTTTAAGCATACAGTCGCTGTAGTTAATGCCTTTTTCTAGCATAAAACGGCGCAGTAAGTTCGGGTAAGATGTCGCGATGCGCAGACCTTCTAGTGAGTTGGCATCTTTATATTCAAACTCATTAGGTACCGCAAGTGATAAACGACATGAACCAAAATCTAATTCACGTAATTTAGTGCATTCAGCCGGTTTACCTGCTAGTTGGCGCTCTATTTGTTCTTCTTCTAGAACGTTTTCACCGATAATACCTAGGTCGACAACTCCATCCATTACTAGGCCTGGAATATCATCATCACGAACGCGTAATAAGTCGATTGGCATGTTGTCTGCGTGTGCAATCAAGCGTTGCTCATTAACGTTAAATTTAACGCCACAGCTTTTCAGCAATTGTTGAGATTCTTTAGATAAACGGCCTGATTTCTGGATGGCTATACGTAAACGCTTTGACTCACTCATGTGATAATTCCTTATGTATTAAATATAAAATGTGTAAATTTAACTGCTTAAATAAAAATAAAAATTTAGAAACAAAAAACCCCTGAAATTCCTTCCAGGGGTTTATGTGAATAATTGTTCACCACCAGAAGGATATCGTCCTTCGGCAGTTAGCATCCGAAGGCTACCGCATATGGTGATGATGGTGGATTGTAGTCACTTGGATGTTCATTTCAGTACTCTTTATTTGATATTAGTAAATCAGTTCAAATGAAGGATTATGCACTCATCTGATGTCGTGTATATCGACTTGCAGTTAACTTAACCGCATTTATGCTTGTTTGCAAGAGCGGATAAAGCATTAATGTTATTTAATTACCATATTTTTTGCATAAGATATGCTTTCTTGTCTGTTTGTGATCATTAGAGCCGATTAAGAAAGCGTTAACAACACAACTGCTTAATATTTTAGCTATCAATGCCCTTGGGGATTAACCTCTACTTGTTGTTTGTCGATAAATGACTTTGAGAACTCAATAAATACAAAGGGTAGACCGTTAGCGTAATGACGCCTCCCATTTGGCACTCTATATCACTTAGGTTAATGATACCGTTCAATTGCTTGATTCTTATGCAACAAGAGCCGTGTGCTAGTCGATTATTCAAGGGATAAATGATGTTTTAGTGTGATGAAACTTGTTCCTTTAGTCTTTATGAATCGCAATGTTTAAATCATATCGTTATAAGCCATTGAGTTTATTGGACGCTACTTATAAGCTGGCGTGTATTACGCTTTATTAATTTAGCTAACTTCTCGAGGTACGCACAGTATGAAGACCATTGATGTAGTGGCGCTTAGAGATGTTATGGACTTAATGCTCGATGCAGTTTGTGTGGTTGATAAAGCAGGAAATTTTGTGTTTGTTAGTGCTGCATTTGAAGATATTTTTGGATACTCTCCTGACGAAGTGATAGGCAAACCTATGCTTGACCATGTTTATCCTGAAGACGGTATAAAGACACTTAAAGTCGTTGAATCATTGCTGAGTGGCAAAAAACTACCTCGCTTTGAAAATCGTTGGGTTCGTAAAGATGGCAAAATAATTGATATTCTTTGGTCGGCACGATGGTCAGAAGATCACCAGTTTAGAATTGCAGTTGCTCACGATATTACTGAACGAAAATTAATGGAGCAGCAACTTCATTACATTGCAGGACATGATCCATTAACAGAATTACCTAATAGAGCATTGTTGTTTGGGCGTTTACAAACATCGCTTGGACTGGCGCGTCGCGAAGGCTCTCATCTTTCTTTGTTATTTATCGACATTGATGGGTTTAAACATGTTAATGACAGCTATGGGCATCTTGTTGGTGACAAGCTACTTAAGAATATCGCTCAGCGTTTGCGTGATTGCGTTCGTAAATCAGATACGGTTGGACGTTTTGGTGGCGATGAATTTGTCGTTGTACTAAACGGTATTGATTCAGTTGATAGTGTGTTGTTTATTGCAGAGAATATTCGAGTTGAACTGGAGAAAACTTATCAATTTGATAGCCTTAATTTGCAACTTTCACCGAGTATTGGTGTCGCTCGTTATCCCGATAATGGTGCTGATGAGCAGCAATTAATTCAATATGCAGATCAAGCTATGTATAGAGCAAAAAATGCTGGAGGGAACCGGATCGATAATGGTGTAGACCATCTTAAGTAGGGTTACGGTTTAGGGCCTGTTGATCTTTCAAGGCTGTTTTTGCAAAGATAAACAGGCCCTCGTCATTAGCTCAAACTTTAACAAGAGTTATGTAACGAAATAGCCGTTCATCATTAATGGTCACCAGAACTATGGTTAACGATATGTCTGCGCATAAAAACATAATGTACTCGATAGCTTTTAATATGATGATGTATTCATCTAGTTGTACAGATTAGGAAGAACATTTTAGTATGCGAAAAACCGATAAAAAAATCGATAATAAATTAAGAGAGGGGTTAACCGTCGTATGCGAACATGCACTGGATAGCTATCCTGGTTTTGCATGGATTACGCACGTCGTTGATTACACGACATTCCCCAAGAGCTTACGAATTATTTGTATATTTGATACTGAAACACAACTAACGCAATTTAATCAAAGTGGTCATAAAGCGCTACTGTTAACGCTAATTCAACGCACCCTTGCTCAATACCAGATTGATCTCAAAGATATTAATCAACATGTTAGCTTTGATACTGAAACTGCTTGTGATCAGCAACATCATGGTAATTGGGCGTTGCGATTACATAATGCCAGTAGTATCGATAAAAACGGGCTATCTAAGCTGCATTAACGTTGCATTGGGGTTTTGTTTAAACACTTGATATTTAATGTTAATTTTTAACCGTTAACTCATTAGATTAAAGTTCTGTTGGTGATTATAAAAATGCAGTACATGGGCAAGCTCGTAATCTGCTTTGTTTAATTCACCATAAGCAAAATGTGGTGCCAAATCAGTTTGATATTGTTGAAAATCTTTTAAAGATTGTATCAGCCTAGCGAGTGCTTGATTAACATCAACACTGCGGTCTAACTCTGGCGCAGCAGGGATTGGTTCGGCTAAGTTATGAGACATTGCGCCTTTAGTGGCAAATACGGTGAATGCCAGCGCCCCGACAGTTTGTTTAAAGAGTGCTGATTTATGCTCTGGAAACCCGCTCATTGAAAATTCAACACTTTGCGCGCAATGTGTAAACACTTCAGCACTGTTCCACTTGCCAGTGCTTAAACCTGCAAGTTGTTCGGTTGATAACATCGTTAACTTATTCAACTTGGCTAATAGTGCAGCAATGTTCAGTTGTGTTGGATCATTGCCTTGGCTTAACCATAATGCACTGGCACCAGTTAATCCTACCGCAGCGCCTAACATTCCCACTTTTAAAAACAGTCTGCGTTGCATTATGTGGCCTTTTTGGTAGGCATTAACTTACTATTTAATGTCATCATCATAATCAACTTAACGACTGTGTGCATCTGTGTGGATTGCTTATTTCTATAACAAGATGTTAATTGCCGTGGCAATCAATAGAACAAGCTCGTTAGCCAAATAATCAAATGGCTACTCAAGGGTAAATAATATTCGATGATGTCAGCTGCAATTGTATTTGACTGCTTATTTCGGCTTTTTGACTGGCTGTTAAGAGGGTTGAGTTATCAATTGCTGTCATCGCTGCTCGTTTGTCAAACCCACTCCAGACATTGACGGTACTGGCAATAGATTCTAATCGAGTCGTGGTATCATTAATGCGTTCGGCTACATTAAACGCTTGTTGTGGATCTGTTTGGCTCAACTGGGCTGATCGTTGACGAAAAGCAATATCTTTGTTGTCATCGGACAGCGAGTTAATTACCTGCAAAAAATCGACTTCCGAATTTTCTGCGAGGGCGTAGCTAGCGTTAATGATAATATCCCGCTGAACATTCGCTTCATAATTGTCTATTCGCGCTAGCATCATATTGGGTTCCACACTGGCTATTTCAGCTAAGGCACTGTTGAAATAATCTTGATTTAAATCGTAAGCTTGTTTTTGATTGTTTAAAAATACTAAAGCAGCCTCAGGATCTGTTTCTGCCATTTTTCGAGAAACAATATATATCCCGCTGGCACGTTGCTCTACGGCAATAGTATCTAACCAATCGACAGCATCTTGAGTATTCTTTTCAACCAACTGATATACCATCGATGTAATAAGATAATTAGTCGACTCATTTAATGGCAGTGATGAAATGAGATTGGCGGCTTCGTTAGGTGACTGTTCAATGTAGTAATACATGGTATTTAAGTACATTTTTAACGTTGATTGAGTTTCTGTTTGCAATTTTAACCATTCAAATGCGGCTATTGCATCGGTGTTGGCCCATGAGTCGACAATCGACATGATGATCGACGACTTCATTGGTTCTACTGCTAATAACTCTACATCGCTTAATGCTTGTTGCGGATTTACAGACGCTAAACCACGTAAATAACCGTCGAGTAATGATTCATATTGTTCAGTCGACTTTTGCTGTTCTAGCCATGAAATGACATTTGAAAATTGCATTTTCCCCGCTATTTCTAAAATTAATCCATATAAGTCTTCATGTTGCGTTTCTTCGGCAACGAGTAATGCTTCTAGAGGGTCTTGTTCGGCCAGTTGCATGATGCGAAAAATCGACATGTAAGGCGTTTCATCATTGCCTAACGATGCCTTAAATGCTTCTCGGTCGTGAGTGTTCTGGGTTACATCATTTACCGAAGTAAGATTAGCTTGACCTGCAGAGACAAACTTTGAAGTGTTGCCTTGTGGTGTTTTGGACAATAAATCGGCATGTTCGGTAGTGTCTGGGGTGTCACTAGGCCATATCAGCGGATAACTGATAAACCCGATACACCAACTTATAACCACTACAATTAACCATTTCATTATTGCTTTTCCTTAAGCTTATTGACTGTGTTCAAAGATCTCTAGGGCTACGTTATTATGATGCCGTTAACATTGCAACGAATTATTCAGTAATAGATTTAATAAAAACGAGTTTAACTGACTAATTTTTATATTAATTTATCATCGACATTTAAATTTTGAGTTTGAATAAGTCATCATAGGTAAAACTGACAAAAACAAGACATTCCACTTAGACAAAAAATTAACCCGATATTATTTCGGATAATCTATGTTTATTTTTATCATCAACAAAATCGAGACCTGGATCTTATATTGCGACTAAAAATAAGGCTATCTTTACAGTAGTGTTTTTATAGAGCAATAACTTATGTTTCAGATTTTTTCTGATTTTGCATCTTGGCTTATATACAGTTTATTGGGGTTGTCGCCAGAGACCAAACTCGGAGATGCGCTGCATTTTTTTGTTGAAGACGTCACTAAAATTTTTGCTTTACTGCTGGTGATGATTTATTTCATTGCCCTCATCCGGGCTTCGTTAAATGTTGAGCGTGTCAGAGATTATTTAGCAGGTAAACACCGAGGATTAGGTTATTTAATGGGATCAGGTTTTGGTGTCATAACGCCATTCTGTTCTTGTTCGAGCATTCCTGTTTTTTTAGGTTTTACCTCTGCCGGGATCCCATTAGGGATCACCATGAGCTTTTTGATTACCTCGCCTTTAATCAACGAAGTCGCAATATTACTGCTTATGAGCTTATTGGGGCTCAAATTTACCTTATTGTATATTGCCGTTGGAATGAGTGTGGGAATGTTAGGCGGCCTGTTTCTTGACAGTATTAAGGCTGAACGTTGGCTACAGTCGTTTGCGGCCGAAGCCTTAAAACGTGGTCAGCAGAAGGGGGTTGGCAATACTGCTGATGATAGTGGCAAAGTGCAAACTATGTCATTGCCACAAAGGCATCAATTTGCCAAAACTGAGATGCTAGATATATTCGGCCGAGTGTGGAAATGGGTCATCATTGGGGTGGGTTTGGGCGCGGCGCTGCATGGCTTTGTACCAGACGGTTGGATTGAAGCGCATTTGGGCGACGGACAATGGTGGTCTGTTCCTGCTGCGGTGTTGCTCGGCATTCCACTTTATTCCAATGCGACAGGTGTTATTCCGATTATGGAAAGCCTTATTATCAATGGTTTACCAATAGGTACCACATTAGCATTTTGTATGAGCACTGTAGCGGCCAGTTTTCCTGAATTTATTTTGTTAAAGCAAGTCATGCAATGGCGTTTACTGGCAATATTATTTAGCCTTCTATTAGTTTCATTCACTTTAGTGGGGTGGATATTTAATGCATTTGCTCCGTTGCTATCATCTACGAATTAGTCACAAGGAACAATAAATGAAAATCATTAAAGTATTAGGTTCAGGTTGTAAAAAGTGTCTTGAAACTGCTGAGCTTGCCCAAGCTGTTGCCGACGAAAAAGGTGTTGCTATAAAAATAGAAAAAGTAACCGATATGACGCAAATTATGGCTTATGACGTAATGAGTACGCCAGCGGTAGTGGTTGATGAAAAAGTGGTCCATAAAGGCAGTAAACCCACCAAAGAACAGATGGCAATGTGGATATAGAAGATATGTTTTACGGATGATTTTGTGATGCCTGATATATTGTCATTTGACTTATTTGGTCAAAATCGGCCGAAAAAGTCACGAGCATAAGTGTTAAACGCAAGGTTACCAATGAAAAAGTGGTATTTGAATTCACCCCTGAACACCACATTCAAAACCTGTTCTCTGAATTACTAAAAAATAAACGTTTGATTATATTTTATACGAGTCAAGAAATGCTGAGTCACGCTGGTGGCCAGCATTTTTTGTTTCTGGTCTAAATTTAGTCAAATCATCGATATTGTTTATACAACTGCCTTTACAACTTTTGGTGATAAACAGTTGGAACATGATGCCGTTATAAGCATAATAGCCCAAATCACACTACATCAGCATTAGCGCGATAATTTGAGGATGCTTTGAGCTCTACACTTACCCAATCTGTAATCCATGAATTTAGCGATCGCGGTGCGTTAGCCAAACATGTGCATCATTACCACCATCGACAAAGTCAGACAGATATGGCCGTTGCGGTCAGTGACGCTATTGCTAAAAAGCATAATCTGATTTTAGAAGCGGGTACTGGTGTGGGTAAAACCTATGCGTATTTAATTCCGGCCTTACTCAGCGGCAAGCAAGTGGTTGTGAGTACCGGCAGTAAAAATCTGCAAGAGCAGCTATTCCTCAAAGATCTCCCCGCATTACTTGCCATGTTAGATGTACATGTACCGATTGCGTTATTAAAAGGGCGTAACAATTATTTATGTCAGTTACGTCTTGAAAAGCAGATGCAAAATGCCAGTCAATTTAGCGAATATTATATTGATGATTTACTCAAGATTAACCAATGGGCACATTTAAGCAAAGATGGCGATATCGGCAATTTAACCTCGGTGGCAGAGCATTCAGAGGTTATTCCTAGCATTGTGAGCACCAAAGAAACCTGTACGGGTAAAAAATGCGATCATTATGATGTGTGTTTTACCCGTAAAGCACGTATTAGGGCCATGGAGGCAAAAGTGGTGGTGGTTAATCACCATTTATTTTTTGCCGACCGCTTACTCAAAGACACCGGGTTTGCCGAGTTATTGCCAGATCCTGATGTGGTTATTTTTGATGAAGCCCATTTGGTGCCAGATATTTGCATTAACTACTTTGGCAGCCATATCTCCAGTCGCGAAATTGATCAGTTGCTTAATGGCATCATTAAAATACACAAACAACTCATTCGCGACAGTATTCAAATAGAGCAACTGTCGCAACGTGGGCTGTTGGCTTTGAGTGACTGGCACAACGCTATGTACGACAACCAAGTAACTGATTGGCGTAAAGTACTCGCCAATAAACACTTAGCGACAGTATCGTGGGCACTACAACAGGCACTTACCGACCTTACCAATGTAATGCGTCATCATCTTGGGCGTGAAGACCAACTCGACTTAGCGTTTGAACAATTGCATGAGCTTGCTGAAAAGCTACAAGACTATTTTGAATGCAAAGACATGCAAGCGGCTTATAATGTCGAGTTAGGTCCGCGCTTTATCCTGTTAAGACTGAGTCCTATCAATGTGGCAAAACAATGCCAGCAGCTGTTTGATGCCAAAACTCGCTGGATTTTCACCTCGGCTACCTTACAAGTAAACCGAAGTTTGGGCCATTTTGCGACTGAGCTTGGCTTGTCATCAGCGCAACAAATCATTTTAGACAGTCCATTTGATTACCCTAATCAAGCGGTATTTTGTGTACCGCGCCATTTAGGTAAAGTAGGGCAGTCGCAACATACGGTAAAACAATTAGTCGATGTGTGTATTCAAGCTATCAACGCGGCTCAAGGCCGTACGTTCATATTGTTTACTAGCCATCAAATGCTCGAACAAGTTGCATCCGCTTTACAAGGTAAAGTCGCTTATCCTTTACTGGTACAAGGCCAAGCCAGTAAACAAAGTTTGTTAAATAAATTTAGGCAGTTAGGTAATGCAGTATTACTCGGTACCAGCAGTTTTTGGGAAGGCGTCGATGTTCGCGGTAAGTTACTCAGCTGCGTGATTATCGATAAGTTGCCGTTTGTATCGCCAGATGATGCTTTATACAAAGCCCGTTCAGCCAATGCCGAACGTCAAGGGCTTGACCCCTTTAACCATATTTCTCTGCCACAAGCGGTCATAAGTTTAAAGCAAGGCGTCGGGCGGCTAATCCGTGATGAGAAAGACCGTGGTGTGCTTATTTTGTGCGATAACCGCATCGTTAACCGCGCTTATGGCCAGGCGTTTATTAATTCTTTGCCACCCATGCAACGCACACGTGACTTAGACCGTGCATTACAATTTTTAAAACAAATCCCTTAAGCTTTTTAAAACCGTACGCATCAGTTATCATATTGAGTCTATTTGATGTTTTTTTACTGGGTAACCCATCATAATGCCAAAGCCGTTAACCATCCTCGCTCTTGATACTTGCACTGAAACTTGCTCCGCTGCGTTAACCATTAATGGTGAGGTGTTTGCACTTATTGCTGATGCACCACGTGAGCATAGTCAACGATTATTACCTATGGTCGATGAAGTGCTAGCCCAAGCCCAAGTGACACTGGCCGATGTGGACATGATTGCCTATGGCCGCGGTCCTGGCAGTTTTACCGGTATCCGCATTTGTACCAGCATGACCCAAGGATTAGCCTTGGGACTCGACTTGCCGGTTATTGGCATTTCGACCTTAGCCGCTATGGCCCAATTAGCCATAACAGAGCAAGGTGCTACGCAAGTATTGTGCTGTATTGACGCCCGTATGAAGGAAGTCTATTGGGGCCAATACATTGCCAAAGACGGCATTGCTACCTTAGTAGGTCAAGAACACGTTAGCGCGCCAGAAGCGATTGAGTTAACCCTCGATACACAACAAAACATTAGTGTTTGTGGCACAGGCTTTGAAGCCTATCCACAATTATTAACGATAGCGCCACACATGACACCATGCACTCAAGCGACTTATCCAGATGCGAAAGCCATGTTAATTCTTGCACAACAAGGTTTTCAACAAGGTTTGCATACTACTGTTGATGAACTTTCGCCTGTGTACCTTCGTGATACTGTTACGTGGAAAAAACTTCCGGGCCGAGAATAGCCATTCACGACAATTTGACATAAAGTATAAGATTCAAATATAGGTAAACGGTGTCGTTAATGACGATAAATTCAGCATTATCAATGGCAAATAATCAATCAGGCCCAATTAGCCTGAGCCAAGCTGTTGCCGGTAATCGGCCGATCATAGCGGCCCACGAACCTATTATTGTTAATCCTGCTACTGTAGAAACTGAGGTTCAAGGGATTGAAGCTCGCAACATGGCCATTGTTGATGATTCAACTTTATCGGCCAAACAGCAAGCGCGTGTTGAATACGACCGTGAGACTTACAGTCAGCGTGGCGCTATAGCTCAGTATTTATCGACACAGCATTCTGCTAAAAGAGACGAAATTCAACAAATGGTTGGTATTGATTTATATGCCTAATGTGCCGTTGTCTGCAATACCCAGTCGTAGCCGTTTTGTGATTGAATTACTGTTGGCTTTTTTACTGACGCGATTCCCTTATATCTCTATACCTTTTAAATGGTTTGAAAGTTATTTTCACGAATTATCTCATGGCATCGCGACATTATTGACCGGTGGCTCGGTCAGTCATATTCAGCTATTTCCAAACGGCGCTGGCTTTTGTTTTAGCCAAGGCGGCAGCAGTATATTAATCGCTTATGCGGGCTATTTTGGCGCCGCACTCTGGGGTTATTCGATATTTCTGATGGCAACGCAAAAACAGACTATTAGATTTACCCTGACTTTACTCGCGTTTACCGTGGCAGCATCGTTACTTTTTTGGGCTCGCGATGTGTTAACCATTGTTATACTCAGCGTATTGATAATACTTTTTTTGTTACCACTTAAATTAAAAAACAGTAGTCTGTTAAACACCTTACTGCGTATATTAGGGTTAATGATTATTTTAAATGCCATGGCAAGTCCGATGGTATTATTGGGGTTAAGCGGTCAAGGCGATGCGGTTATGTTAGCTAAAATGACTTGGCTACCTGCATGGTTATGGGTAATAACATGGCTCGCCTTTAGCGGGTTTATGTTGTTGCTCTGTTGGCGTAAAGTTGATCGAAAAAAGGGAGTGTCAAAATGAAACGTAACATGATGTTAGGAGCCTTAATTGGCTTATCAAGTTTAGGTATGTCGACCGCAATATACGCAGCCGATAGTATGCCCGATAAAAAAGTGACGGCACCGCAGGTTAGTTCTGCCCTTGCTAAAGCAGTGGCCAGCGAGTTTCGTACTGCAGATAATAAACTACGTGACCAATATCGTCATCCTGCTGAAACATTAGCGTTTTTTGATATTAAGCCTGAACAAACTGTGATTGAACTATGGCCAGGTGGTGGTTGGTATGCTGAAATTTTAGCGCCATACCTAGCTGAAAAAGGCCAATATGTAGCTGCTAATTTTGAAACTAATCCTGCAACAGACACGAATCAAAGTGCTTATTACAAATCAGCGGGTTTGAAGTTTGAAAAATGGGTTAGCGATAACAAAGCCAGCGTAGGCAATGTACAGTTTGTAACGCTTGATCCACCGGCTAAGTTTTCATTGGGTAAAGATAATTCTGCAGACCACGTATTAACATTCCGTAACTTGCACAATTGGGCAATGAAAGGAGAGTTGGAAGGTGTGTTTAAAGCCGCTCATGACGTGTTAAAAGTTGGAGGCTCATTAGGCATTGTTGAACATCGTGCCAATATCGGTATGGCTGCAGAAAGTGGCTATATGGATCAAAATCAAATGGTTGAGTTGGCCAATAAATACGGTTTTGAATTAACCGGCAGCTCTGAAGTGAATGCCAATCCTAAAGACACTAAAGATTATCAAAAAGGTGTGTGGACATTACCACCGCGTTTAGCTATGGGTGATCAAGATAAACAGAAGTATCTTGATATTGGTGAAAGTGATCGTATGACAATCAAATTTACCAAAATAGCCGCTAAATAATTTTTGCAAAGTGAGCCAACAATGTTGAACATTGATGTAGAAGAAATTCAATTGCCGTTGGCTCATATTACTCTTGCAGCTAAACGTTATGGTCAAGCCGACAAGCCAGTGATTTTGGCTTTGCATGGTTGGCTTGATAATGTCGACAGTTTTATCCCCTTAGCGCAGGCCTTTGCCCAGCAAGGGTTATTCGATAAATTTCAACTGATGTGCATCGATTGGCCAGGGCATGGATTATCAGATCATCGCCCAGGGCGTTATCCGTTGCATTGGGTTGATTATATTTACGATCTGCAAGCCGTGATCCATACCCTGTCACAAGAAACGGGTCCCATTATCTTATTGGGCCATTCGCTCGGCGGCATTGTGGCGTCAGCTTACAATGCATGTCTTGCTGACAACATCCATAAACTCATATTAATAGAAGCCCTAGCACCGTTATCTGAATCTGCCACACAGGCTAAAGATCGCTTACGAAAAGGCTTACAGCAACAACAACGCTTTAATCGTCAACTCGCCAGAGTCACTCCAACGTATTCTTCAATGGATACTGCGATTCAGGCTCGCCATCAACTCACTGGATTAGCATTACCATGGTGCGAAATGATCACCAAACGTAATATGGCTACCACTGATGGCCATTATTCTTGGCGTAGTGATCCTCGGTTAAAATTAGATTCACTTAACCGTTTTACCTTTGAACAGGTTGACGCTTTGATGACAATAAGTGACACGCCTTCGTTACTCATTGTTGGCCATGATGGCTATAAACAATTAACAGTATCAACAGAGCAAGCCAATAAATGGTTTTCCAATATTGATATCGTTCATTTAGCCGGAGACCATCATCTTCACATGGGGAATGCTGACCTGGTTGCTAAATCGATTGGAGCATTTATTCTAAATAGCCGCTAGCCATAGGTGAAAACGCTGTTATTTTTAGTTTATTTATGTGATTATGATCGAAAATTAAAACACTTGTATGATTTAGTTCATGACAAGCAACATAATAAAGCCTGCGAAAACAATATTAATGATACGCAGACAATAAAATATTTTACCACTGACGGGGAATGCACGTCTTAGCACAGTGGGCATTATTAGGAGACACCTGTGGACCAGCCTTGGATTAATAATTTACCTGAACATGTTCCGGCCGAAATCGACCCATCTCAATTCAGTTCTTTAGTACACATGTTCGAAGATGCAGTAGCAAAATATGCTGACCAACCTGCATTTATTAACATGGGTGCGACGATGACGTACCGTAAACTCGAAGAGCGAAGTCGAGCATTTGCTGCATATTTACAAAACGAACTGCACTTAAATAAAGGCGACCGTGTTGCCATTATGATGCCCAATTTGCTGCAATATCCTATTGCTCTGTTTGGTATTTTACGTGCGGGTATGGTGGTGGTTAATGTTAACCCACTGTATACGCCACGGGAATTAAAACATCAATTAGTCGATTCGGGTGCAAGAGCCATCATTGTGGTGTCTAACTTTGCTAACACTCTAGAAGAAATTGTTGATCAAACACCAATAGAGTCGGTCATTATCACTAACCTTGGTGATCAGCTCAGCGCACCCAAACGCACCTTAGTGAATTTTGTTGTTAAATACATTAAAAGATTAGTACCAAAATATCATTTACCGCATGCATTATCATTTCGCGATGCGCTCTCTAAAGGCCGACGCCTGCAGTACATTAAAGCCGATATTAGCGGCGAGGATTTGGCCTTTTTACAGTATACCGGTGGAACTACAGGGGTATCTAAAGGTGCCATGTTAAGCCATAAAAACGTAGTAAGTAACGTTTTACAAGCTAGTGGCGCTTATTCTCCAACGCTTGATGATGGTGCTGAGTTTGTGGTGACAGCATTGCCTCTTTACCATATTTTCGCACTGACAGTTAACTGTTTATTGTTTTTACACAAAGGCAGTAAAAATCTTCTGATCACTAACCCTCGAGATATCCCAGCATTTGTGGGTGAACTTAGAAAGTACCCGTTTACGGTATTAACGGGTGTTAATACCTTATTCAATGCTTTGGTTAATAATGAAGAATTTACTCAACTTGATTTTTCTGGTTTAAAATTGTCTATTGGCGGCGGGATGGCGGTGCAGCGCGCCGTTGCTGATAAATGGCAAAACCTTACTAAGACACGTTTACTAGAAGGCTATGGTTTAACTGAAGCATCACCATTGGTCACATGCTGCCCCTATAATCTCAGTGGGTACAATGGCTCTATTGGTTTTCCTGCGCCTTCAACCTTCATTCAGATACGTGATGATGATGGTAAAGTATTAGCCCAGGGTGAAACTGGTGAGTTGTATGCTCAAGGCCCGCAAGTGATGCAAGGCTATTGGCAGCGTCCGGAAGAAACGGCCAGTGTGATTGATAAAAACGGTTGGTTAGCCACTGGTGATATTGGTTATATGGATGAAAAAGGTTTCTTTTTCATTGTCGATCGTAAAAAAGACATGATTTTAGTGTCAGGTTTTAACGTATTTCCGAATGAAGTGGAAGAGGTTGTTGCCCTACACCCTAAAGTTATCGAAGTCGCTGCTGTTGGCGTTCCCAATGATGCCAGTGGCGAGTTAGTGAAGATTTTTGTGGTAGCAAAAGACAAATCATTAACCGAAGAAGAACTGATTAAGCACTGCCGTCATCATTTAACGGGATATAAAGTTCCTAAGCTGGTAGAATTTAGAGACGAATTACCGAAAACCAATGTGGGTAAAATTTTACGCCGACAACTTCGAGATGAAGTTAACAAAGCGTAAAATCAAAGCCGGCAACTAAGCCGGCTTTTTTATGTTTGGTTGTTATCAGCTTATCGTATTGCTCACACCTTTTTTTAGCGGAGCCTATTTTGTTAACGTTTGAATATATCAGTGATGATGCCAGCCTGTTGTCATTAGTTGAACAATACCAACAAAGCACCTTGCTGGTGCTAGATACTGAGTTTGTCCGCACTCGAACCTATTATGCTAAATTAGGCCTTATTCAAGCCTATGATGGCAAAACTTTAGCCTTAATTGATCCGGTTGCGATTACCGATTTAAGCCCATTTTGGCAGTTATTAACTGACCAAAATATTGTCAAATTAGTGCATTCATGCAGTGAAGATCTCGAGGTGTTTGCTCATTATGGTGAATGCCAACCAAGCCCTTTATTTGATAGCCAAATAGCGGCAAGCTTTGCTGGTTTAGGCCACGGATTAGGTTATGCCAAGCTCGTTGACGCATGCTTGCAAGTCGAAATAGATAAAGGCGAATCACGTACGGATTGGATGAATCGTCCACTGTCTGATGCGCAATTACAGTATGCGGCTAATGATGTGTTTTATTTATATCAATTATACCCTCAGCTGCAACAGAAGCTTGCTGCGGACAATCGTCTTGAATGGTTGTTTGAAGAAGGTCAGCGTATGACTGAAGGGCGCATGTCATTGCCAGAAGGCGACAGCGTTTACCTTAAAGTCAAAAATGCATTTCAATTATCGAGTCAGCAGCTAGCCTATTTAAAAGTATTGGCGAAATGGCGTCTAGCCAAAGCGGTAAGCCGCAATCTAGCGCTGGGTTTTGTGGTAAAAGACCATGCATTAATTGCATTAGCCAAAAAACAACCGATCACACTGGCGGAATTGAATAGTTTAAATGACTTAACAGATCAAGAGAAACGCATTCACGGCAAAGATTTATTAACAGTTATGGCGACGGCAGATTTAATTAATCTACCTGAAGAAGTTGATGTTGTTGCGCTTAAGTCAGGTTATAAATCAGCTTTTAAAGAAGTTAAAACAGTCTTAACTGAATTATGTGAGCGTGAAAATGTAGCATTAGAATTTGTTGGTTCTAAGCGCCATATTCATGAATTTCTATTATGGTTGTATCACAACAAACAAACACCAACACCGATACTCTTGGTCGGTTGGCGTGGGCAGTTGGTAGGTGATTTACTAGAGCCAGTGCGCTTTAGTTAATTCAGCTTTAGTTAATGCAATTTATCAACATACCAAAAAAGGATACTCGCATAATGCCAGTATCCTTTTTTGTGTTAAGCAGAGTAGGGTGACCTTGGCTGATTACTTTGAATCAGGTAAGGTAACGTTTAACTCTAACACCGATAAATTGTCATCGTTTTGGTCAAGTTGCACAGAGACTTGGTCATCTGATATTTGCACATATTTACGGATCACTTCGATGATTTCTTGTTTCATCTTTGGGAAATAATCAGGTGCACCACGTTCACCACGTTGATGAGCCACAATAATTTGTAATCGTTCTTTTGCCAATGATGCGGTATTGGGCTTTTTACTGCTTCTAAAATAATCAAGTATCGACATAGTTAGCTCCCAAATATCCTTTTAAGGAATCCCTTTTTTTCTTCTGTAATAAATCGAACAGGTACATCATCACCTAATAAGCGTGCAACCGTATCGCCATAAGCTAAACCTGCATCACTTTCTTGATCAATAATGACCGGTACACCAGAGTTTGACGCCTTCAGTACCGATTGAGACTCAGGGATCACACCGAGTAATTCAATGGCTAATATTTCCTTCACATCCTCAACACTGAGCATTTCACCCGTTTTGACCCGCGCAGGGGAGTAACGAGTTAACAATAAATATTCTTTTATGGGCTCTAAAGACAATTCCGCACGACGTGAACGGCTCTGCAGCATGCCTAATATACGATCTGAGTCACGTACAGAACTCACTTCAGGGTTAGTGGTAACAATCGCGATGTCGGCAAAGTAAAGCGCCATCATGGCACCTTGTTCAATACCCGCTGGTGAATCACAAACAATATAATCGAAATCTTTGGCTAAATTCTCAAGTACCCGGCCAACGCCTTCTTTAGTGAGCGCATCTTTATCGCGTGTTTGAGACGCGGGTAAGATAAACAGTTTGTCGCAGCGTTTATCTTTAATTAACGCTTGGTTCAAATTAGCTTCACCATTAATGACGTTAACAAAATCATATACGACTCTGCGTTCACAACCCATAATCAAATCAAGATTACGTAACCCAATATCAAAATCGATAACGACAGTTTTCTTTCCTTTTAAGGCCAATCCGGTGGCAATTGCTGCACTGGATGTTGTTTTACCCACACCGCCTTTACCTGATGTGACAACAATAATTTGCGCCATTTATATTTATATCCTTGTATTTGCCGATTATTGGGGCAATGATTCAACAGTAAGAGATGCGCCTTCAAGGCGAACACAGCCTCTTTGACTTAGATCGTATTGTTGCAAATGTTCTGTCAACCAATACTGTCCAGCAATCGATACTAATTCTGCTTCTAACGAGTTAGCGATAATCACACTTTGATTATCTCCCGCAGCACCCGCCATGGCTTTCCCACGAAGAGCACCATATATATGGATGCTACCATCAGCAATGACTTCAGCGCCATTACCAACCGCACCAAAAATGATTAAATCAGCATTTTGTGCGTATATTTGTTGTCCAGAACGCACATTTTGTTTAACAATTTTAGTTGCTCGTACAGGCAACTCAGCTTTGCGGGCTTGTTTACCCGATTTAACCACTGCAATTGCCATGCTTTTTGCTTGTTCAATTTGTTCTGGGCTGGCATCGGTAATGCCTACAATAATAAGATTTCGGTCAATTAATAATTGTTTTAGTGCATTAAAATCAATGTGAGTATGCTGAATGGCTGATAAATTTAATACCAAGGGGGCGCCCAAAAAAAACTGGGGAGCTTGAGCCAATTTGTTGTCTAATTCAGCCGCAATGATATCGAGATCGTTATGATTGATATGCAGTACTGATAAGGTAAAAGACGTGGCCTTTAATTCGAGATTTTGTTTAGCCATCCCGGCGTGATTCTCCAATACTTCAGCGATAAACTGATTTACAATTATTTTCTTGTGCCACCATGTTATAGTGTGCTTAGTTGACTATCAAGTTTGAACCTTTGGAAATTTACACTAAAATGATATGTGCAGTATATAAAAGCGGTCGAAGAGCAGATACTTACCTTTTTGTCAAAAAACGTGATGTATTTGATGACGTTCCTGAACCGTTAATGGAAATGTTTGGTTCAAAGACATTAGTGATGATTGTACCTTTATCTAAACGAGATCATTTAGGTATCGCTGATATTGACAAAGTTAAGTCAGCATTAGTAGAAAAAGGCTATTACTTGCAAATACCACCACCGCAAATTAATTTACTCGAACAACATAAACAAGAATTAGCTTTTAAGAAATAAGCTCATTCTTAAAGGAGTAATCAAGACGAATATGATTCAAAAAATCATTTTATGTGCATTTTGTTACTTCATTTGTTCTAATATTGCCATGGCAGAAGACCGCCGTGGCGAATTTTCCGACTATTTGTTGGAACTACAACAAAGGGCAATAGCCACTGGCGTTAATCAACTGACAGCAGAACGCTATATTGCTAATATTAAAATCTTCAAAAAAGCCAGCCTCAATACCCATTCAGATGAATCACAAACATTAGAACACTTTATTCCCCAAGCTGTACCTGAAATTACCGTGAGTACAGCCAGAGCAATATTTCAGCAACATGAATCACAAATAGAAAATATTAGCCGAACTTATCAAGTTCAGTCCCGATTCCTGATGGCATTATGGGGGATGAACTCTCGTTTTGGAGAGCGAACAGGACGTTTTTCTGGGTTATCTGTTTTAGCCTCACTGGCTTATAAAGGCGATAAAGAAGCTTTTTACATTAATGAATTTATTGCAGCGCTCAAGCTAATCGAACAAAAAAATATTACCGAAGATTTATTGCAAAGTTCTTCATCAGGGGCGATGGGGCAGATGCAAATGATGCCTAGCCAGATACTCCAATACGGTATAGATGCCGATAAAGACGGCATCATTAATGTCTGGGACAGTATGGATGATGCCTTTGCATCTACGGCTAATATGTTACATCAACAAGATTGGCAATATGATTCTACGTGGGGAAGACAGGTAAAAACGACAATGATGTTAGATCCAAACTTACTTGGTTTACAATCACATCACACATTTCCAGATTGGCAAGCCTATGGTGTCAGGCGTTTTGATGGTGCAGATTTACCCCAACGTAATGACATGGAAGTATCATTAATTGCGCCGGATGGACCCAAAGGCCGCTTTTATTTAACTTATAATAATTTTCGATTATTACATCAATTTAATAATTCTTTGTACGATACGCTGGCAATAACCTACCTTTCTGAGAAAATTAAACAGTAAATTGTACCGTTTTAGGTGTAAAATGCGTGAAAATTTAGACAATAAACTACTTTAGACATAAAATGATGACTCAGTTTTGGATAACCACACCTTTAGAAAACATGACCCCCGAACAATGGGAGTCTCTTTGTGACGGCTGCGGTAAGTGCTGTCTAAATAAAATCATCGATGATGAAACTGATGAACTTTATTATACCAATGCCGCCTGCCATCTATTGGACAACGATACTTGTGGTTGCCGTAGATATCCTGATCGTTTTACTTATGTGCCTGAATGTACTGCCATTACGCCTGAGAATATTGCTGAGCTGACTTGGTTACCCGATAGCTGTGCTTACCGACGTTTGCATGTTGGTAAAGGCTTACCTAGCTGGCATCCGTTATTGACTGGAAATAAACAGGCTATGCATGCATCGGGCATTTCGGTACAAGGTAAAACCGTAAACGAAATGAAAGTGAAGTATTTGGAAGACTGTATTGTACTGTGGCCGATGCTAGACGTTGAATAATCAATTCTTCAAATATAAAAAAGACCTCAATGAGGTCTTTTTTATATTTGATTTCGAACTTTTGCTGATTTATTTTGCAGATTTAAGTGCAGGTAACAACATCAACAACCAAATAACACCATAAACAGCAAAACCAAGCATCATCCATTGTGCCATGCTGACAGACAGCCACGACCATGGTGAGTCACTACACATGCCTGTTGGCGAGAATACTGAAGGTAACCAGGTGTCTAATGGCATAAAACTGGGGAATTCGGGGTAAAAAGAACAAGTCGCAAACGGTGAAGGATTAACTTGCATCTGGTTTAGATCATAAGCTAATTTGAAGCCCCAAACCGCCGATACAGACCATCCAGCCATACCCACAAATCGTAACAACCACACTTTCGGTTGTAGTATCCCTATCAGCGCTGCCAGAATAATACCGAGTACAGCAACCCGAATATAAATGCACATGACACACGGCGCTAGATCCATTCCATATTGAAAGAAAAGGGCTGCCAATTCCAATCCAATGGCGGACAATAATAATAAACCCCAAGACAAACGGTTATGGCAAAACTGCTGTAGTTGCGACAATTTCAGTTCCTAATAAATGTGTTAACAGATAAAAAAACACCCTCAAATGAGGGTGTTTACACAAACAATAGAGACTTTAAGATAATTTATCTACTAAGTCCAATAAGCTGATTTAATTAATGACCCATTGCCGCGCCACTGATGTCTTTGGCTGAGTGGTGGATAATTAATTGAGTTTCATAAAGTAAATCAGTCATGTCGACTAAGAAACCTGACTCAATGGCCATCACGCCCACAATTGATAATACAATCGTATAAGGCAACGCCATCCATACCATACGGCCGTACGATAAACGAATAAGCGGTGCTATGGCCGAGGTTAACAAGAATAAGAACGCTGCTTGTCCATTCGGCGTAGCCACAGAAGGTAGGTTAGTACCGGTATTAATTGCCACAGCAAGTAAATCAAATTGATCTCGAGTGATTTGGCCACTCATCAATGCTGCTTTCACTTCATTAATGTAAACAGTTCCCACAAACACGTTATCACTGACCATAGATAACAAGCCGTTAGCGATGTAAAAAATCACTAACTGCATATTGCCTTCATAACCTAATGCCCATTGGATCACTGGAGCAAACAGTTCCTGGTCAATAATCACACCAACGATGGCAAAAAATACCGCCAATAGTGCAGTGAAAGGTAAAGCTTCTTCAAATGCTTTACCCAAAGAATGTTCGTCGGTTATACCATTAAACGCAGTGGCTAAGATGATGACTGATAAACCAATGAGGCCAACAGAAGCTAGGTGAAGTGCTAAACCAGCAATTAACCAAATACCAATAAGGGCTTGGATAACCAATTTCATTTTATCTTGATTGGTTCTGTGCGAGTCTTCATGAGTGGCGTAATCAGTTAAAATCTTATGTACTGCATCAGGTAATTGTGCACCATAACCAAAGACTTTGAATTTTTCGACAAGAAAACAAGTGAATATACCTGCAACCAATACTGGCATTGTCACTGGCGACATCCGTAAGAAAAACTCACCAAACTGCCAATGGGCTTGGGCCGCAATGATTAAGTTTTGTGGTTCGCCAACCATGGTGCAAACACCACCAAGAGCGGTACCAATGCCTGAATGCATTAATAAATTACGTAAGAATGCTCGGAACGATTCTAATTCTTCATTGTTTAACTGTTCAGTTGTTTCAGATGTATGGTCGTGACCATCATTAAAACTCTTTCCTGAAGCCACTTTGTGGTAGATAGAGTAAAAACCAACGGCAACAGCAATAATAACCGCGATGACCGTTAACGCATCTAAGAACGCAGATAAAAATGCCGACGCAGTACAAAACATCAATGAAACGATGATTTTCGAACGTACTTTGGTAATCATCTTGGTAAATACAAACAGTAATAACTGCTTCATAAAGTAAATACCAGCGACCATGAAAACTAAAAGTAACAATACTTCTAAGTTTGCTTCAATTTCATGTAGAACTTGCGAGGGAGATGTCATGCCAATAAATACGGCTTGAATTGCGAGCAAACCGCCTGGCTGAAGTGGATAACATTTAAGTGCCATTGCTAGAGTGAAAATAAATTCAACGACTAGCACCCATCCAGCGATAAATGGACTGACATAAAAAAACAGCAGGGGATTTATTACTAAAAATGCCAAAATTGCGTATTTGTACCATTTAGGTGAATTGCCTAAAAAGTTTACAAATAGCGCCTGACTTTTGGTTACAGGCATATCAGCCTCTCCGATATTGTTATTGTGGCAGTATTGTTACCATTTTTTGATAGCTTACAATACATCATTATTTTCAAATAGATTTGGGAGAATAGAGGCAACTCAGATTAGAAAACTTGATAAGCATCAATTTTTCGTTAATTGAGTTTAAAATTCAATTCGATTGAACTGAGTATTTTGGCCAATTACTCTCTGTTGAATAAAGATATCTTGTTATAGCAAACAATGTGTTAGCAAAATAGTTTACTCACTAACTACGTATGGCTCTTATTTTCATCGCTAGTGTAGCTTAAAAAAAATCGAATTGTAACGCTGTTATTGTCGTTAGAATTAACACGTGGCGTTAACAAACTAGCTACATCATTATATACTAAACTTAAAGAGTTCTATCAGATAAATTGATGATATGTCGATGATTATAGTGGTTTAATGTGATGAATATTCAATTATTGATTTTTGCTCAGTTTAGTTGTTTGAAAATCAATCGTAATGAGCGTAGTGATTAAACAATGGTTTTTATTTTCTACCGCTCTGGTATGATCAGTCACAATAGTTTCGCCATTGTTTAGCAATAGGATATGAAGGCTGATGATCATCAATGCCAAAGGGCCAGCGAGTTTTGCCGAGAAATATATTGTTCGTTCCATTTGGGAAAACAAATTTCCACCGGGATCAATTTTACCTGCTGAACGTGAGCTCTCTGAACTTATCGGTGTTACTCGAACAACGTTAAGAGAAGTGTTACAACGTCTTGCTCGAGATGGTTGGTTGAAAATTCAACATGGTAAACCTACCCAGGTGAATAATTTTTGGGAAACGTCTGGGTTAAATATTTTAGAAACCATTGCTGATTTAAATCCGGATGGTTTTCCACTACTTGTCGACCAATTAATGGCTGCTCGTGGTAACGTAAGCAACATTTATTTTCGGGCCTCCATTCGCCACAATCCTGAAAAAGTAGTTGATGTATTAGCGGGTATTCATAGATTAGAAAATGATGCAGAAGCGTATGCTACATTTGATTACCAATTGCATCATACATTAGCTTTTGCATCAGGTAATCCATTGTATGTATTGATTTTAAATGGTTTCAAAGGTCTTTATAATCGTGTTGGTCGATATTATTTTTCGAGCCAAGAAGCTCGTGAATTAACCATGCGTTTTTATGTCAAACTTGAAAAGTTAGCTAAAGATAAAAATTACTCTGACGTACCAGCATTAATGCGTATCAATGGTATCGAAAGTGGCAAAATGTGGCAAAAATTACGTGATGATTTACCTGCTGAAATGGGTCATGATAAATCCTAGTGAATTAGTGAATTAGTGAATTAGTGAGTAAAACCTCTCATTTACACTTAAAAAAGAGCCAATCAAATCGATTGGCTCTTTTTTTATAGCATAAATCATCTCGTTCAAACCACAGACTGTAAACTAGATAGACTTTATGCTGCTGTTTCTGGACACATTGATAAGGTACTAACAATGCCTAAGTGATCAAGTTGCTCCAAGGTGACATTAAATCCCCATAATCGATGTAAATGCTTTAATACCTCTTGATGGTTGTCTGCCAGCGGGATGCCGTCAAATGGTATGTAGCGTAAGATAATTGACCTGTCACCGTTCACTTGCACTTGTTGTACTTGTATATTGGGCTCGATATTCGACAGATTATATTGTTGTGATAGGGTGTTGCGAATATCTTGGTAACCTTGATCATCATGAATGGCCGATATTGATAGTTGACTGCGTTTTTCATTATCTAAAATACCAAATAGCTTAAAGTCACGAATCACTTTAGGTGATAAATATTGGCTAATAAAACTCTCATCTTTAAAGTGTTTCATGGCAAAGTGAACCGTTGTCAGCCAATCGCTGCCTGCAATGTCTGGAAACCATTTTCGATCTTCTTCAGTGGGGGTTTCGCAGATGCGTCTGATATCGATAAACATTGCAAAACCTAAAGCATAGGGGTTTATGCCACTATAATGTGGACTATTATAGGCAGGTTGAGCGACCACTGCGGTGTGATTTTGCAAGAATTCCAACATGAAACGGTCGGTAACTTTATCAGTATCATATAAGCGATTAAGTATGGTGTAATGCCAAAAAGTTGCCCAGCCTTCGTTCATCACTTGGGTTTGCTTTTGTGGGTAAAAATATTGCGCCATCTTACGTACTATACGCACCAATTCACGTTGCCAAGGTGCTAATAATGGTGCGTTTTTTTCAATAAAATATAAAATGTTTTCTTGAGGTTCACTGGGGAAAATAGCCGTCGTTTCAGGGGTGTCTGTTTGTGGCGATGTAGGCAGCGTTCGCCATAAGTCATTCACTTGGCTTTGCAGATAATCTTCACGCTCTTGTTGTCTTGCTTGTTCTTCTTTGAGTGATACTTCAGCTGGACGTTTGTAGCGGTCTACACCGTAATTCATTAATGCATGGCAAGAGTCTAAGGTCAGTTCAACTTGCTCTACACCATAACGTAATTCACATTCACGAATATAATTCTTAGCAAAAACTAAATAATCAATAATCGAACTGGCATCGGTCCAGGTGTTAAATAAATAGTTATTTTTAAAAAAACTATTGTGGCCATAACAGGCGTGAGCCATAACCAATGCTTGCATCGTGATGGTATTTTCTTCCATTAAATAGGCGATGCAGGGGTCGGAATTTATCACAATTTCATAAGCTAACCCCATTTGGCCGCGCTTGTAGCCTTGTTCTGTTTGGATAAACCGTTTACCAAATGACCAATGAGTGTAACCAATGGGCATTCCTATCCCTGCATAGGCATCCATCATTTGTTCCGCGGTAATAATTTCAATTTGATTCGGATAAGTATCAAGTTTAAAGAAAGCCGCGGCCTGTTCAATTTCATATTGATATTGTTGCAGTAAATCAAATGTCCACTCGGGACCATCATCTAACGGGTTACGTTTATGTTGAACCATGATAGCCTCCTATATAGCTTGTTTTTTAAAGAGTTCACGGAAAACGGGATAGATATCTTCAACTTGGTGAATATGCTGTACCGCAATGTTGTCAAACTGCTGTTGTAACTGTTCATATTGATGCCACAAGGTTTGATGAGCCCGATGACTGATTTCGATGTAACTGAAATAGCGTACTTTGGGCAGAATATGTTTTGCTAATATTTCATGGCAAGTGGGGGAGTCGTCGGACCAATTATCGCCATCAGAAGCTTGAGCTGCATAGATATTCCATTCATTTTCAGGGTAACGAGCTTGTTGTATTTCATGCATCAGTTTTAATGCGCTTGATACTATGGTTCCGCCGGTTTCTTGTGAGTAAAAAAATTCGTGTTCATCGACTTCTTTTGCCTGTGTATGGTGGCGAATATATACTACCTCGAGGTTCTGATAACTGCGGGTCAGAAATAGATACAATAGAATATAAAAACGTTTAGCCATATCTTTGGTAGCTTGATCCATCGAACCTGACACATCCATTAAACAAAACATCACCGCTTGACTAGAAGGGACTTCGCGTTTGGCATAGTTGTTATAGCGTAAATCAAAGGTATCGATAAATGGTACTTTAGCGATTTGCTGCTTGAGCACTGTTATTTGCTCTTTGATGGCTATAATCCGCTCGGCTTGAGCGCCAGGAGTATCTTCTAATACCGCAAGTTCGGCTTCCAATGCCTGTAGTGCTTTCTTTTTCCCGCCGCTCATGGCGATGCGTCTAGCGAGTGATGAACGCAGTGATCTGACAATATTGATATTGGCGGGTACGCCATCATTGGTGAAGCCTGCGCGATAGGTTTGATATTCAACCAATTTATTAAGGCGATTATTCTGTAAGTTTGGCAGTTCGAGATCTTCAAACAACAATGCTAAATATTCATCTTTTGAAATAGTAAATACAAAATCGTCGTCACCTTCGCCACTATTTGAGGCATCGCCTTGACCTGCACCGCCTTGTCCACCTTTAGGCCGTTGAATTTGGTCGCCACGATTAAATTGATCATTGCCAGGATGAACTCTGTCCCTTATTCCACCTTGTCCTTGCCTAAAAACGGGCTCACTGAGATCCCGCTTGGGAATACTAATCTGTTCACCTTTATCAATATCCGTAACACTTCGGCGTGTTACCGCATCACCGACAGCTTTTTTGATTTGTTTTTTATAGCGTTCAATAAAACGCTGCCGATTAACAGTGCTTTTTCCTTTTGCGTTGAGTCGTCTATCAATAAAATTTGCCATACGTCGCTCCCAAGTCTGATTTTTGGTAGCGCCCTGGTCAGCGGCGCTACCAATTATTGGGTGTCTACGATGATTTACGCACTCGTAAATACCATTCTGACAATAGTCTGACTTGTTTTTTGGTGTAACCTTTTTCCATCATGCGATTAACAAAATCATCATGCTTACGCTGATCGTCATTCGATGTTTTGCCGTTAAACGAAATAACGGGCAGCAAATCTTCAGTGTTGGAAAACATTTTTTTCTCAATCACGGTGCGTAATTTCTCATAGCTAGTCCACAACGGATTATTGCCTTCATTATTGGCTCGAGCACGTAAGACGAAGTTAACAATTTCATTGCGGAAATCTTTTGGATTACTGATCCCCGCTGGTTTTTCAATTTTCTCCAATTCAGCATTTAAGGCACCACGATCAAAAAGTTGTCCTGTTTCTGGGTCGCGATATTCTTGATCTTGGATCCAAAAATCAGCATAGGTAACATAACGATCGAAAATATTTTGTCCGTATTCAGAATACGACTCAAGGTAAGCGGTTTGGATCTCTTTACCGATAAACTCAACATACTTAGGGATTAAATAACCTTTAAGAAACTCTAAATATTTCTCACTTATATCGTTAGGAAATTGTTCTTGTTCAATTTGCTTTTCCAGTACATAAAATAAGTGGACTGGGTTTGCGGCGATTTCTGCACTGTCAAAATTGAATACTCGTGACAAAATCTTAAATGCAAATCGGGTCGATAGCCCTTGCATGCCTTCATCTACGCCAGCATAGTCACGATATTCTTGGTAGGATTTCGCTTTGGGATCGGTGTCTTTTAAGCTTTCACCGTTATAGACGCGCATTTTAGAATAAATAGACGAGTTTTCGGGCACTTTTAAACGCGATAACACGCTAAATTGTGCCAGGGTTTCTAAGGTCCCAGGAGCACAAGATGCAGTGGATAATTCAGAATTAGCCAATAATTTTTGATAAATTTCCATTTCTTCAGATACCCGCAAACAATAGGGCACTTTGACAATATAGACGCGATCTAAAAACGCTTCGTTATTTTTATTATTCCTAAACGCGGACCATTCTGACTCATTAGAATGGGCCAAAATAATACCGTTATACGGCAAGGCCGATAAGCCTTCAGTACCGTTGTAATTGCCTTCCTGAGTCGCAGTCAATAATGGATGAAGTACCTTAATGGGGGCTTTAAACATTTCAACAAACTCCATCAACCCTTGGTTTGCACGACATAACGCACCTGAGTAAGCATAAGCGTCGGCATCATCTTGTGAAAAATGTTCTAACTGACGAATATCAACTTTACCCACCAAAGCAGAAATATCTTGGTTATTTTCGTCTCCGGGTTCTGTTTTAGCAATACCGATTTGATCGAGCACCGATGGATACACTTTTACGACTCTAAATTTTGAGATATCACCACCATATTGGTGTAAACGTTTTACTGTCCATGGTGACATAATCGTTTTGATATAACGACTTGGTATGTTGTATTCGTTTTTGAGTAGTTCACTGTCTTCTTTAGGATCAAACAGACAAAATGGGTGGTCGTTGACAGGACTACGAACGCCATCGGCAGTTAATATGTAAATCGGCACTTGTTGCATTAATGCTTTGAGTTTTTCGGCCAGCGATGATTTACCGCCACCGACAGGGCCTAAGAGATATAATATTTGCTTTGACTCTTCTAAGCCTTGAGCAGAATGTTTCAAGTAGGCCACGATTTGTTCAATCGCATCTTCCATGCCATAGAAATCTTTAAATGCGGGATACTGTGCAATAACACGATTAGAAAAAATTCGACTTAAAATTGGATTTTTTGCTGTGTCAATAATCTGCGGTTCACCAATGGCCATGAGTAACCGTTCGGCAGCAGACACATAGGCACTTCTGTCTTGTTTACAGATATCGAGAAATTGCTCTAAGGTATATTCTTCGTCACGTTTTTTTTCATAGCGTTGTTGATAGTGCTCAAAAATGCCCATAGTAACCCCCTCAAAACGTACAGTTGTATGACGTGAAAAGCCTGAGTGATGAATGCGATGGTCAAGAATGTAATGTTAAATCTGTTAGCGCAATATTAGGCTTTACGACTAAAGTGTAGGACAGGGTAAATAACTTGGCGAAGTTTTAATGAAAAATAAATCAAATAAAAACAATAACAAACAGTAGCATTTGCAATAGTTGCAAACATAGTCTGATGATAGGCAGCGTACTTTAGGCGGATAAAATGACAAAAAAAGGAGCCATAAGGCTCCTTTAGTTTTTGCAGTTAATCGAAATTAAGCAGCAAAATTCTTATTAACAAATTCCCAGTTAACAAGCTGCCAGAAGTGAGCTAAATATTCTGGACGTGCGTTACGGTAATCAACGTAGTAAGCATGTTCCCATACATCTACAGTTAATAGAATCGTAACAGACTCATCTGTTAACGGTGTAGCAGCATTGCTAGTGTTAACAATCGCTAATGAACCATCAGCTTTTTTCACTAACCATGTCCAAGCGCTACCAAAGTTATTTACTGCAGAATCAGTAAATTTAGCTTTGAATTCTTCAAAAGAACCAAAAGAAGCATTGATAGCAGCAGCGATATCGCCAGTTGCTTCGCCGCCAGCATTAGGTGCTAAGCAGTTCCAGTAAAAAGTGTGGTTCCAAACTTGAGCCGCGTTGTTGAACATACCGCCAGTTGAAGTTTTAACAACTTCTTCTAGTGTTTTGCCCGCAAACTCAGTTCCTTCAACTAAACCGTTTAGTTTAACCACATATGTGTTGTGATGCTTACCATAATGGAACTCAATGGTTTCTTGAGAAATGTGTGGTTCAAGTGCGTTCTTTGCATAAGGTAATGCTGGTAATTCGAAGGCCATTAGTATCTCTCCATGGATTCAGGTTATCGTTTTGTTTACCCATCAGGTAACATTGCTCTATTGCTATTGTACTGATTATTTTTGTGATGTGAATCATTGTTTAGGGAATTATGTGGATTGCAGTAATCGATTTTATGGATTTTAGATAAACCCTACAAACTGTGGCATTTTGTTCTTAGTCTAGGTGTCGTACAATAGACATTATGTATTCAGTCGTCGTACTTAGGAAATCAAATGGAAACTGTAGAAAAGATTAAACAGCAAATTACCGAAAACCCAATTATTGTGTACATGAAAGGTTCACCTAAATTACCAAGCTGTGGATTTTCATCTCAAGTTGCTCAAGTGATGATCAACTGTGGTGAACAATTTGCGTTCGTAGATATTTTACAGCATCCAGATATTCGTGCTGAATTACCAAAATTTGCTAACTGGCCAACATTCCCACAATTATGGGTAGAAGGCGAGTTAATTGGTGGCTGTGACATTATCACTGAAATGTTCCAAAAAGGTGAACTTCAACCAATTATTAAAGCAACTGCTGATAAATTCCGTACAGAAGACGCAGCAGAGTAATTGCAGATGATTGAGTGTTTACGCACTCAAAAAAAGCCCCAAAGCGAAAGGCTGTTGGGGCTTTTTATTATTTTTTAAACATGTACTTACAAAGCAGTGCTTCTGCATGCGGTTACAGAAAGTTACTTTTCAACCTGTGGCTTTTTCACGGCAGGTAAAATCAAGTTCATCAAAATAGCAACAATACCGCACAAACTTATCCCCGTTAAGCTAAACGAGCCAATACCAAACGCCATTCCGCCAATACCAAACACCAACGTTACCCCGACAATACTCAGATTACGAGGTTCAGATAAATCGACTTGATGACGAATTAAGGTATTTAATCCAACAGCTGCAATCGAGCCAAATAATAAGCACATAATACCGCCCATTACCGGTACAGGTATGGTTTGCATCATGGCCCCCAATTTACCGACAAAAGCTAGGGTTATCGCAGTGATGGCTGTCCAGGTCATGATCCGTGGATCAAAACTTTTGGTCAGTGTAACCGCACCGGTTACTTCACTGTAAGTGGTATTAGGCGGACCGCCCAATGCCGACGCTGCTATCGTAGCAATACCATCGCCAGTAAGGGTGCGATGTAAACCAGGCTTTTTAAAATAGTCTTTACCCGTCACGTTAGAAATGGCTAAAATATCGCCGATATGTTCAACCGCTGGTGCAATGGCAACTGGGATCATAAATAGAATCGCATGCCAGTTAAATTCTGGGGCGACAAAGTTTGGCATGGCTAACCAAGCCGCTTGAGTAACTGGGGTGAAATCGACAACACCAAAGGCTAAGCTCACACCATAGCCAACCAATATACCCGCCAGAATAGGCATTAGTCGGACCAATCCTTTAGCAAAAATCGCTACGATTATGGTGGTCATTAATGCCGAAAGTGAAATCGTTAGCGCGACATTTTGCTCTACGATGATCAAGCTTCCATCACCACTTTTACCTAATGCCATATTGACGGCTACAGGCGCTAAGCCTAAGCCAATGATCATAATGACTGGGCCGACAACAACCGGAGGTAATAAAGTATGTATAAATCCAGTGCCACGAAGTTTTACTGTTAATCCAAGTAGCATATACACCACGCCAGCAGCCATTAAACCGCCCATGGTGGCAGGAATACCCCATGTTTGTACGCCATATAAAATGGGCGCAATAAAGGCAAAGGAAGAAGCGAGGAATACAGGTACTTGACGTTTAGTGACTAATTGAAACAGTAGGGTACCGAAACCGGCTGTAAATAATGCGACACTGGTGTCTAAACCCGTTAATAACGGCATTAGCACGAGTGCCCCAAAAGCGACAAATAGCATTTGTGCGCCTTGAAGCGGAATTAACACGCGTTTCATATTGTTCTCCATCATTATTTAGAAAGTTAGCGTGTGATTAAACGGCGCGAATTGTCACATAAAAGCGATAATATGCATAACAACTTTGAGGACGCTGTAGCGATTATTGTTATTTGATATGGCTACAATACTGGGTCAATTTGGCGGCAGTAAAAAAGAGTTTTCGTTATCCATTACTCGATAGAATTTTATTATGATATAATTTGTTCACTTATATTTGCTGCGTTTATGTTATCAGATGCTGAAAAAACTAATTAATCTCATTACGTTACCACTAATTGCGTTAACCTCGATTACGCTTGTACATGCTGCTGAAGTGAGCAAGCTTGATGAAGCCGATATTACGGTAGCTTCACGCGCAAACGATGTGAAAAATAACGCCCTTAAAGAGGCATTAGCTGCCGTTTTCTTAAAAAACTCTGGTCTGCCGAGTGTAGTATTAAACCCATTGGTAAAAGACCAAATTAATAACCCAGAAGTCATTTTGACTCAATATGGTTATTATGAGAAAAATGGCGAACTCATGCTCAAAGCCAGCTTTGACCATCAACGGGTTATTTCAACGTTACGTCAAGCCGGTTTACCTGTTTGGGGCAGTCAACGACCATTAACCCTGTTATGGATGTCGGTTGATGAAAATAATGAACCGTCTATTTTAGCTGATGCTTCTTCAGCCGATATTCGATCAGAGTTGGCTCAAGAGTCTAATAATAAAGGCATTCCGTTATTGCTGCCGATTATGGATTTGGATGATGTGATGCAAGTGAGTATCACTGATGTACGTGGAATGTTTACTGATGTGTTAGCTAATGCATCTACCCGTTATCAAGCTGATTACTTCGCTATTGCCAATTTGGATACTCAAAGCAGTAACGTTCATTTCACCATCAAATTATTTGATAAAAATAGAACTAATGGTGTACTACAGCCGTTAATTTCACAACAGGGTGAAGCGACGGATTATCAACAAGCCACGAAGCGAATGATGAACATTCTGGCCGATTATTATATTAGCCAGTTTGCCATAGCCTCTACAGGCAGTGATGTAGCTACCCAAGTCAGCTTTACTGGGTTAAACAACATGACTCAAGTGGTAAATATTGAAACCTATCTTCGTCAGCTTAGTGCGGTGAAATCCCTGAAACTTAGTCAGTTTAAGGGTGAAGCAGCCACTTATACGATAGAATTGTTTAGCAGTGTAGATGATTTGCAACGATTGCTTAATATTGATAGTCGGTTATCAAAATTAGATACCGTTGGCAGTGTGGAGTCATTTTATGAGTCTAAGGCCGACAATTCTACGCCTAAATTACTTTATCAATGGTTGGGCCAATAAGTATTATCAAAAGGTGCGCTGTACACTTTAATTGTACAGCGTGAAATGCTATACCGAGGTGATCTTTATGTGCAGGATTCTTGCTGATACTCGCATAATTGACGGATTTAGGTATAATAACGTTAGTTAGTTTATGATTTTGAGACCTATCTGAGTGACACAAAACTCACCAAGACAATTATCTTTACCCGTTTATCTACCTGACGATGAAACCTTTCAGAGTTATTATCCTGCTTCGGGTAATGATGAGTTGATCCAGAAACTTCAAGCTAGCGCTGAAGGCAATCTAGCGTCTTCTTTGTATGTATATGGCCCAGAAAAATCAGGCCGCACGCATTTAATGCATGCAGCTTGTGCCCTTGCCAATGACCTAGAACGCCGCACTCTCTATATCCCATTAGGCATTCATGCCAGTATTTCACCGGCATTATTTGAGGGCCTAGAATCTCTGGAATTGATTTGTATTGATGATATAGAAGCCATAGCGGGTCATCCTGTATGGGAAGAAGCTATTTTTCATCTATACAATCGTATAGCTGAGCAACAAGATTGCCGTTTAATAGTTAGCGGAAAGGCATCACCTTCTGAAACGGGGTTTTTATTGCCAGATTTGGTTTCTCGTATGCAATGGGGATTAATCTATCAATTACAACCAATGGCAGACGATGAAAAGCTCGTGGCCTTGCAGCGCCGAGCGGCAATGCGTGGTTTGCAGTTGTCTGATGAAGTAGGGCGCTTTTTACTGACGCGAATGGCGCGTGATTTACGCACCTTGTTTGATGTACTCGATAAACTCGATAAAGCTTCTATGGTACATCAGCGTAAACTGACTATTCCGTTTATAAAAGAGATGTTGAGACTTTAATACCTTAGGTTTTAATTCTTTAGGCAAAAATTATCGTCATCAGTCTACGCAATTACACAATAAAAAACGCCAAATGAATTCATTTGGCGTTTTTTATTGTGTGAGTCAATGGTTTATTGCTTCACGTGATCACTGCCACTAAATTGCAATGGTCTAGTCTCAGCAGTGTTTTTTTCAGTTTGTGATGAGATTTTCTGTGGTGATTTTGATGGATCAGTTGTTAGCACCAAGTTTTGTGCCCAGGTTTGGCCTTTAACTAACGCTACTGGTGCAGGTAAACCGTCCATCACTTGGCTAACATCAACTTCAGGCAGTATTTGGCTCAAGACGTAGCTAGCGCGATCGTATAACTCAGGTTGACCGACTCGGCCGCGTTGGCCCCATTCAACCACAATCGTCGAGCTCGTCTCAATTTCTGGTTTGTCAGTAATGGCGATATCACGCAAAATACCATATCGATGGCTCATCATCACTTCTTCAAACAACATGGCAACATCTTCTCGTGTTGATGAATAAGCATAATCATCGTTGGCGAGGTCACTTGAGAAAAATAGCGCTACATCACTTGGAGTATAGGCTTTTTGGGTGTTATTTGCATTTTCACCAGAGTATTGAACGCTAGCAAGAGCGTACATTTCAGTACTGGTTAATGGATAGCGGATGTTAAGTTGGTCTGATGTCATCTCTTTACCATCAAAACGACGATTAAATTCGTCTTTTAAAGTAGGGCCTTGAATATTGGCATGCATTTTTTGTGGATAAAAATCATTTGCATGAGCCAGCTCATGATAGAGCAAATCAGCTAAATCATAAGACATGCTGTCAATCGTGCGGTTGATGCGATTACTTTTTTCTATGTATTCACTTGCATAAGCATTATCTTTAACATAACGATAGGGAGATAAATAATTCAGGTCTTCACCAAAGTTGCTGCGATAATCAGGGGTTTCATTAATTGTATCTCGCTGAGCAGTAGTCAACCACAGGTATTCAGGGTCAAGATATATTGCTCCAATAAAACCAGCATAAAAGGCTGGTCTGATATCGTAACTGATGACCACAGCCGTCACTGATTGCAACAATTCTACAAAGTCATTATGTGTTTGTGCGCGTAAATAGGCTTCAAAGTTTGCCCCCATCCAGTCGTGCGACACCAGTACTCTGTCCATAATAGTATCAATCGTATCTGGCTTAGTATCTTGGCTAATAAAGGGCAGCTCGTTAAGAATATTACATTGATTGACTAGTTGGTTCGAGTAAACACAATAGGCCAGATTATTAGCATAAGGTGAGTTAGGCTTGTAAGGGTGCATTCGTGCAATGGGGTAGCTGAAGTAGGCGTCCGATGGGGCGTTTTTTTCTTTGGTTACGAGTAAATTGACGTCATCACTAATGGTTTGGCCATCAAATGTGGCAGTGGCTTTAAGACTGAATAATTGATCGGTATCGACGTTTGGCGCAACAAAAAGTGGCCTATTTATGTCACTCAAATCCACGTTGGTAAAGGCTTTATTATTAGCACTCGGATACATGCACCAACTAATATTTTCAGGTACTTGGCCGTTTATATTTTGTATACGTAAACTCGCATCAGTTCTATTCACCATTTGATGATCGCTATTAATGCGTAAAATATTGTCATTAGAATCGGCAGTAATTGATATCGTTTCTTCAATGTTGATATTACCGCCAGAGACAGTCACCTTAAAAGCGTAATCTTGGTTACTTGTGGGTGTGAATGCTAATACTTGGCTATTAACTGCAGCTAGTTCAAGACTGGGTCCTGATATCTGCTGCCACAAAAATGATTTGCCAATAGTGTCTTGTTCATTAAGGTTGGCAATAATGCTGCCAGGCTTGTCTTTGGCATAATGCTGTTCAAGGGTAAAAGTCAATTGAGAGTTTGTGTCGGTAATTGAATAAGTTAAACTTTCACTGCAGATTTCGAAAGTGGATGAGGTAGGCACACCTTGATCGTTATTGTCTGAATCTCCTCCGCAGGCGCTAACTAATATGGCACTGGCTAAAAGGCTATAGATCCCTAAATTTTGCGATAACTTCATTAAGCGACTCCATGTCTATTTTATTATTGTTTAACAATACATTTTTATAACATCTTGTTTGCAAAATAATGTAGCACGCTGTTTTGGTTAAATGCAACTAACAAAAAAGCGCCCGAAGGCGCTTAGTGAGGCAACAAAAATGAAGGTTGTTTATTGTTGTTCAGACTTTTTCTTCAACCCTAATCCCAGTTCTCGGCCGCGTTTACGAGCATAGAATGGAAAACTCACCAACAAGACACAAATCAATACTGATTCAATCAGTGCAAATACCAGCGCATCAGTGGTGACATAAGCAAGGGTTAAGCCATGTAATAAGTATACACACAGAATAAAACTGGCCCATGCATATGTATATGGGTTACCGGTTAAGATGCCTTTAAGCGGAAACAGTAGAGGTACAATCCATATTAAGCTGAATCCTAGCGAGTAGGTGCCATTCATGCCTTGTTGAATAAACCAGCCGCTGAGCAGCAGGAGTAATGCAAGGTAACCAATTCGACTTAGTTGAAACAAGGTTTGTGAAGTCATTATTTTACTCGTTAAAGAATAGACAAAACATTTTCTGGTGGACGACCAATGGCTGCTTTGTTGTTGGCTAGCACGATAGGACGTTCAATTAATTTAGGTGTTGCTACCATTGCAGCGATGAGCTGATCTTCCGATAACGATGTGTCAGCCAAATTTTGAGCTTTATATTCGTCTTCTTTAGTGCGCATAAGCTGGCGAGCTGTTAAACCAAGTTGTTGCAAAATAGTCTGAATTTCAGCGGCTGTAGGTGGCGTCTTTAAGTATTCAACGACAGTGACATCTACTGCATTAGCTTGCAACAATGCGAGCGTCTCACGGCTTTTTGAACAGCGAGGGTTATGGTATATCGTTGTTTTGGTGGTTGTCATTGTCATAGTCCGTCATTAAAAAATGGCAAACAATAAGTAGATTTATTGTTTGCCATTATTCTATCAAAGAATAGCTTGTAAGGTTAGATTATCGCGGCTATTTTAATTCTTCCATTGCCCTATCTGCTTGTCTGAATTGTCTTATTCTTGCTTCAATTCGTGCCATTTGTAGGTTTTGGCCATCAGAATAGCGATATGCATAATTGAGTTGGTCAATTGCACCTTTGTAGTTAGCCGATAAGGCCATGAGTTCAGCATTGCTATAATACTCAAGTGCTTTATTGTCTAGCTTACGATATGCATCAGCCATAATTTGATACGGCAGCATATTTTGCTTATCGAAAAATATCAGTTCTTCTAACAGCGGGATAGCTTTTTTAGGCTGATCTGCCTGAACATAAATATTGGCTAAGTTAGCGTTGACCACTTGTGAGGTCGGTTTTAATTTCCGTTGAGCTTCTAATAATGCTATTGCACCTGCAAAATCTTTTTTCTGATCTAATAAATCTGTTTTGGTGTCGATGTAGAACAGATTATTGTCATCTTGTTTTAGTAAATCATCAATGATCACTTCAGCTTGTGCAAATTTTTCTAAACGGAAAAGCGCTAAAGCTTTGCCATAGAGCGCGGCCTGTTTAAACGAATACTCATTCTTTTTGAGTTGTTGATCAAACAAAGATAACGCGGCATCATCACTAAAACTTGAAAAGCGTACTTGGATACGCGCTTTAGCTAGCTGAAAGTTAAGGCTGTTAGGGACATTACTTTTAGGGTACTGAGCCGCGCGGTTACGTGCCTCGGTAATACGTGATTCTGGCAATGGATGCGTCAACAACATTTGCGGCGGTGTTGTGGTAAAACGATAACGAATTGCCAGTTGACCAAAAAATGTAGCGGCAGCATTAGGATCAAATCCGGCATCGACAAGAATTTGCATTCCAATACGATCAGCTTCTTTTTCATGTAAGCGGGTATAGTTAATTTTAGATTGTGTTGCTAAGGCCTGAGTGGTTGCTAAGGCTGCCATACCGGCTTGTGGTGCAGCAATCGTTAATAAAATAGCCCCTAACATTCCCACAATTGTGGCAGTTGAGCTTTTTTGTTGTGCCTCAAGAGATCGTGCTAAATGGCGTTGAGTGACGTGGGTAATTTCGTGGGCTAATACCGATGCAAGTTCACTTTCGTTGTCGGCATTTAAAAATAACCCCGTATGTACGCCAACATGACCACCAAAAAAAGCAAACGCGTTGATTTCATCATTGCGGAGTAAAAAGAAATAAAATGGTGTCTTTACCCCCGTAGCATTAGCAACTAGTTTGTTACCCAGTTCAGATAAATATTGGGTTAACACTGGATCACTGAGTACCGGTGCCGATGAACGAATAACGCGCATATAAGCGTCTCCGTAGACAGTTTCTTTTTCTAAACTAAAAGTATTGACCGCTGCGGTACCTAGATCTGGAAGATCATTATTGGCAAAACTGTGGCCAATACTGGCAGCAAAAAGCACACTAATAGCGCTAGCAGCCAGTGATTTTGAAAAGGTCGATAATGATAATTTACTCAAGCGGAACCTTTAATGATGATTGAATCGAAAATTTAAGCTTAACCAGCAAGTTTGCTTAAGTTACATTGCTTGTGGTTTATTGTACAAGCTAGGATAATAGCCCTAGATTGTTTAAAGCAAGTTGATAATGATTTTAATTGATTTAACACCCTATGTTTGTCCTTATCCTTTAGTAAAAGTGAAACTTTTACTAAAACAGATGGATGTGGATGAAAAATTACATGTACTCTTATCTGACCCTGGTTCACGCCGAGATGTTCCCTTGTTGATAAAAAAAATGGGTTTTGGTATTGAAATCATTGCTGATCAACCGCATTGTTTGTCATTTATCATCACCAAAACAAATTGATATTGTTTATATAAAAGGTTTTTCAATGCTGGAAATTTTAACTGATTGGTACAAAACCCGTTTTAGTGATCCACAAGCCATAACGTTAATGTTTATTATTATTGGGATTGGTCTTGCATTGTACTTCGGTTCTGGATTGCTTGCGCCTTTGCTGGTTGCTTTGGTGTTAGCGTTTTTACTGGAGTGGCCGGTAGCACAAATGTCGCGACTGGGTATAAGCCGAACCGCTGCGGCAACAATCGTGTTGGTGGTATTTTTAGGGGTGATGATTATTTTGATGTTTGGTTTGGTGCCCAGTATTTGGCGTCAAGGGGTGTCATTGGTTACTGATTTACCCTCAATGATTGATAAGGGCATGCTAATTGTGCGCGAGTTTAGCGCTGATTACCCGCAGTTTGTGAGTGCATCACAACTTGATTCGATGATGGAAGAAATTAATAAGATGCTTGATACACAGCACCTTATTGATTTAGGGAAACAAATTTTAGGTTATTCTGCGTCATTATTAGTATTAATGGTGTACGCCATTTTAGTGCCATTGTTGGTATTTTTCTTTTTAAAAGACAAAGACTTTTTATTAAACGGCAGCAAACGATTTTTCCCGTCTAACCGTGGTCTAGCGAGAAAAGTTTGGTTTGAAATGGACCAACAAATCTTTAATTATATTCGTGGTAAAGTGATTGAAATTGTTATTGTTGGCGTAGCCAGTTATATCTTTTTTGCTATCATGGGGCTGCGTTACTCAGCACTACTAGGTGTATTGACAGGCTTGTCGGTATTGATCCCATATGTTGGCGCTACTTTGGTTACATTGCCGATTGCATTAGTCGCATTTTTTCAATGGGGTTTTAGTGCTGAGTTTGGTTACTTAATGTTAGGTTATGGGATTATTCAGGCGCTAGATGGCAATGTATTGGTACCGCTATTGTTTTCTGATGCGGTTGATCTACACCCGGTTGTGATTATTGCCGCCGTGTTAGTCTTTGGGGGCTTATGGGGCGTTTGGGGAGTCTTTTTTGCCATACCACTAGCATCGCTAGTAAAAGCAGTCATTAATGCTTGGCCTAATAACCAAGAGCAACAACGAGTCACACTTGACAGTGAGTAACACTTGCCTGTGGTATTAAAACATCAGTATAGCAACAGAGCCGTTGGATACATTAAGCTAACCCCATTATGAGGTTAGCTTTTTTATTATTAGCTTAAGTTGCGCCATATAGAGGTTATGACTAATGGAAATACAGATATAAAATAACTGCTAGGCAAATAACAACGATTAAGAACGAGAAGATAGGCCAACATGGGCGTTTTGCTATTTGCAACCCACTAAATTATAGATAGGCTCATTTTATAGATAGGTACATTGAGCATTATAACGTTTTGTCTTTGCTGTCTTTGCTGCCGTTGTCTTTCTCGTCTGAAGGTTCTTCAGTCAGTTTTTGTTCAGATTCTGGTGAACTGGTTTCTTTTTCAGGATTTTGCTCTCGGTCTTTATGTTCACCAAATTGAGGCATTTTAAATTTGGCAGAATATTTCAACACCGCAATGTTACTTGCAATAACGCCGATGACTAAAATGATAATTAGCCAAACTTCATAACCTTCTAGACTCATTGGAAACTCCTTTTAACCTGCAATTTTATAGCTGATGTTGTTAAGAAAACACCAGCTATAAGCATATATGTTTGGTTAGTCGACGGCTAAACGTAGTTCACATTTGCGAATATCTTCAGGGGTATCGACTTCTGGAGAGTCAAATGCGCTGATAGCAATTTTAATTTTGTGGCCGTATTCGAGTGCGCGTAGCTGTTCTAATTTTTCGAGATCTTCAAGTCTACCTAAAGGTAACTTAGCAAAGGCATTCACAAAACGCTTAGTGTAGCCATAAACACCTAAATGCTTGTAAACCGGATAGTCATTGGTATCGCGACCAAAGGGGATACGAGAGCGAGAGAAATACAATGCATTATGGTCATTATCAAATACCATTTTAACGTGCATAGGGTCGTCTAATTCTCTTTTATCGACGATTTCAAATCCTAATGTCGCCATTTCGAATTCACCAGGGTGACGTTCAAATAGACTTATGATTTGTTCGATTGAGATAGGATCAATCAGCGGTTGATCGCCTTGTAAATTAATCACTAAATCGTCATCGTTAAGACCAAGCAATGCAATGGCATCATTAATACGGTCGGTACCAGAGGCGGCATCAGGGCTGGTCATTACGACTTTACCACCAAAGGATTCAACGGCATCTTTAATGCGGTCGTCATCTGTAGCAACATAGATGCTATCGAGGCCTTTTGCTAATGATGCACGTTCATAAACGTGTTGGATCATGGGTTTACCATTAATCGGGGCTAGCGGCTTGCCCGGGAAACGGCTTGAACCATAACGTGCCGGGATTAATAGAGTAACTTTCATTAATATGACCTACTTGTGGTTGTGACAATAATATAGACAATAAATAAAAGGGCTCATAAGAGCCCTTTATGACTTAATCTGTCGTTTATTATATACGACGGAATAACTTAGTCAGCATTTCATCGGTAACTTTCTCTTCCCAGCCTTTACCGTACACGTTGTCCCAAAGTGGACCCATGCTCTTAGTCACGGCAACCATCTTAGCGATAGTTTCATCTGGCAAATCTTTACAGATGTTTTTAGGCAGAGTGATGTTATGAATTTTCATCATTTTACGGAATTCAGTCACACCTTCTGGATAGAATTCTTCCAGCACGTCAAAGGCTAAACAGTTACCAATACCGTGGTGATAACCCAGTACATAACCTAAACCGTAAGATACCGCATGACATGCACCGACTTGGCTATAAGCAATGCTCATACCGCCCATGTATGACGCCATCATTAACTTGTCGTCTTTTTCTGCGTGGTCGTCTAAGAACACTTGACGACATAAATCCATTGATTTTTCGGCAAATGCTTTAGCAAACTCGTTGAGGTATGTGCCTTGTAATGATTCTACACAATGGATAAAACAATCCATACCAGTATAGAACCACTGATCAGTCGGAACCCCTGCAATTAATTCAGAGTCCATGATGATTTGATCAAACACGGTGTAATCTGAGTTTAAACCTAGCTTACGAACGGGTCCGCACAATACTGCAGTACGTGATGCTTCAGCACCCGTGCCAGACACTGTTGGAATACCAATATGATGTATTGCAGGATTTTTAATTAAATCCCAACCTTGGTATTCAGAAGAACTACCAGGGTTAGTGAGCATTAGTGATACGGCTTTGGCTAAGTCCATCGTTGAACCGCCGCCTAAACCAACTACGCTCACTGGTAACTTAGTGTTAAATGCGTTAACTTGCGCCGTTAACGCATCAACTTGTTCAGTTGTTGGCTCATCATCTACGTTTACGTAAATCAGTAGGTCGTGCGCTTGAGTTGGCACGCGGTCAGCTAGCGGTTTACCTTGATGTACATCATCGACAAGGAAAACGACAAAATCGTTAGCATCTTGGCGTTCTTGACCTAATACAACATCAAGTTGTACAAATGAACCACGGCCAAAGATCATTTTTGGTACACATTTAAAATTTTTAAAACTCATTACAACAGTCTCCATTGAGATAAGTACTGTAAAAAGTGCTCTGAGCCATCACTGACCGAGAGGCATCAATGCTAGGCAAAAGCGCGTTTGATATTTTCAATACGTTCAGCTATTTGCTCATCAGTCCAAGACAACTTGATCAACATCGAAATCGTTCGGCTCATGATAGCGTCAGATTTAGGTGTCAGCACTTTAGTGTAGTCAGGGCGATCAGCGATTAGCATAATAGGTAATGCGGCAGGTGCTTTAAGTTCTTGGATGTGTTTCCAATTTTTAAGGTAATGCCAGTTGTTAACATACCAGTAAAAACAACCATCAACTTTGTTGGCAGCCAGCTTTTTATTAATTTCTTGAGTGCGTTCTTCTGTTGGCATCATAAATGTTAAGAAGCCTGCAGAATCGCCGTCTGGATCTGGAATTTCACGGAAGGTGATTTCAGCAATAGACGCCATAGCATCTTTAATGGTTTTCTTATTTTTACGCTGAATAGCAATGATTTTATCAAGCTTACGTAATTGTGCTAAACCCATTGCTGCATTCATTTCTGAAATTCGGAAATTCAAACCCATAATTGGGTGTGATTCTGCACCACGATCATTACCAACATGGTCATGACCGTGATCTGAAAACATGTGTGAGTGGTTATAAATTTCGCTATTGTTAGTGACAATCGCGCCACCCTCACCACAGGTGATGGTTTTAACTGAGTCAAATGAATAACAACCTACATCACCAATAGTGCCCAATGCTTGGCCTTTATAACTGCCACCGATGGCTTGACATGCATCTTCTAAAATCACCAAGTTATGCTTTTTACACACCGCTTTGATTTCGTCCATCTTCGCCATAGAACCACACATATGAACAAGGTTAATAGCCTTGGTACGTGGTGTGATGACAGCTTCAATACCTTCTGGAGATAAACATAATGTTTCGTCAATTTCAGCAAAAATAGGGACAGCACCGGCCATAAACACGGCTTCAACAGAGGCTACGAAGGTAAATGGAGGCACAATAACTTCATCGCCAGCACCAATGCCCGCTGCTGCCATTGCAGTTTGTAATGCAGCAGTACCGCTTGATACTAAATGAGCGTGTTTCACGTTCATTTTTTCGCAAAGTAGTTGCTCCATGTCGCGGGTTTTCCAGCGATCATTACGCATATGGTCGAAGTTATAACGGAAGGTAAAACCGTTCTCCATTACGTCAGCAACTTCCTGCTTTTCTTCAGGACCAAATAATTCAAAACCAGGCATGGAAATCATCTCCTAAAAATTCTGCGCATAGTAGCGCTAAATAAACTGGATGATTATAACGTTCTTCAGTGGTGGTTCGCGACTTTTATTGCATATTTTTAATAACAATAAACAAAGGCCTGCTAAATAACAGGCCTATTAAAAGTGTAAATGGAGATAGAAGGCAAGGTTAAGCTAAATTGCGCCCATGAAGACGGTCGATTGTCACGTCTAAATCTGTGAGTAATCCGTTATTAATTCCGTAAATCCAACCATGTATTGCAACATCTTGGCCACGATCCCATGCTTCTTGAACGATGTTGGTCGACACAACATTTGACACTTGTTCCATCACATTAAGCTCACACAGGCGATCAAAACGCCCTTGTTCACTCATCGATTCAAGAGCATCCTCGTGAATACGATAAATGTCACGTAAATGTCCGAGCCAATTGTCAATCAGGCCCAGTCGCTCTTTATTCATTGCTGCACGAACACCACCACAGCCATAATGCCCAACGACCATGATGTGCTTTACTTTTAGTACATCGACAGCATATTGCAGCACTGATAAACAATTTAAATCTGTGTGAATGACCATATTAGCGATGTTACGGTGAACAAACACTTCACCGGGTAATAAGTCGATAATCTGATTAGAAGGCACTCGGCTATCTGAGCAACCAATCCATAAGTATTCTGGGTTTTGTTGTTTTGCCAGTTGCGCAAAAAAGGTAGGATCTTCTTTATTGATCCGTTCAGCCCAACGGCGATTATTATCAAATAATGGTTTAAGAAGTTTCATGAGCGCTCGAATTAGGTCGTTTTTTACCGGTAAGGTATTACAGGTAATATGTCATTTTGTAATGAGTATATCAGCAATGCCGACGGATCTGGTCTATCCATTGAGGTGATTAATTAAAATTAAATTTACTCAAAAAATCAACAAGATGCTGATTAAAAATGGCTGGTTTTTCGATGTTAGCTAAGTGACCAGCTTGTTCAATGTGCAATAATTGACTGCCATCAATACAGTCATGCATTAAATAACTTTCCAGTGCGGTACGCAAATAACCACTTAATCCTACGGCCACCAAAGTCGGTAATGTTAATAACTCAACCGATTCGAGTGTGTCACGTTTGAATATGGCCATATTGGCAAATTTAAGTAACGCAGTAAGTTGGGCGCCAGAGTAAGACGTTAATTCAGCGCTAAATTGTGCAACAGTATTAGCTAGATTGGGGTCTTGGTTGACTAATTGCTCAATTTCTTTACTAAAATATAATGTGCTAATGGTTTGTGCAAGGTCTGATGATATAGCTTGGTCGTTGGCAACTTGAGCCATTAACCCTTGGTATTTAACGCAATTAACTTGCGGTTCAAATCCCACAAAACTGTTTAACATCACCAAGCCATTAATGCGAGCCGGTGCATGTAATATAAGCTCTGCCGCAATTGCACCGCCACTACCATGACCTACGATGGCGGCAGAGTTGATTTCAAGCTTATCCATTAACGTTAATACGTTTTGGGCCACATCTTGTAAATTTTCAACAGATTCTGGGATAGTGGTTGTTTGACCATGGCCCCAAAAGTCGATGGCAATACATCGATACTGTGATGACAGTTGGTCAATTTGCGATCGCCACATAGTGCTATTGGTGAGTAAGCCATGACAAAGAATAACAACAGGTCCATGTCCTTCATCTAAGTAATACAGTGGTTGATTATCAATTTCTATGTGATGCATTAAAGTGGACATAACAAACTCATTCAAAGAGGAAATGCGCGCAAACATTAAGCCGGAGATGGCGCAACAAAGAAAACATAATGATTAACTAACTCTGTTAGCCGTTCAATTAAGGGTGATTTTAACGATATTTCTGCCGCAGACAACACTTTTGCAAATTCATCTGCGCTAAATTGCTCCAACAACTCATTAGCGACAGGAAAATAGCTCATGTGCCATGGCTCAGGACTAACGCCACTTAAATCAGGTTGATAGGGGAAATAAAATCCAAACTCAGCAGCATGCGAGATAAGCCATTGATGTAGAGGAGCACAAGGGCCATCGGCGGTATATTCTGAAGTGATTAACTGCAGTGCTTGTTTGCTAATGTTATTCGCATCATATATATCGAAATCGGTGCCCCAATGATGCCGAGATGCGCCAGGGAGTGCAGACCATATCAAAATGGTATCAATCAGCTGTTGGGGCGTGAGTGACGTAAACTCAACTGGATTTGAGTCTTGGTCGAGTAATGGTCGCTGACCTGTGGCTTTGGCGTTCCAAATACTCAATTGACGATCAAATGGTCTATATGCAGAACATATTTGTACATTAAACCCCGCAGCAGATGCCGCGTTCTGCAACAGCTGAAATGCAGTTGCAGTGCGTTGTTCAAGCAAAAACTGTCCTACTGAAACTAAATGACGATCGTCTAAACCGTATAGTTTAGCTTGCTCGTTAGGGATATCAATCGAACAAAGCAGTGAGCTTATTTGCACAATAGCTTTTCCAAAATGCGTTCATAGCAATTAGCTAATATTTCTAAGTCGGCCACGTTGACACATTCATTCACTTTATGAATTGTCGCGTTGACTGGGCCTAACTCCAACACTTGTGCGCCAGTTGGTGCGATAAAGCGACCATCTGAGGTACCACCTGAGGTTTGGGGGTCGGTTTCATAACCTGTGACTTCGCGAATCGCTTCCCGTGTTGCATCAAGCAGTGGACCGTCACCCGTTAGAAACGGTAAACCATTAAATATCCAGCTGATATCATAATCTAAGCCATGGGCATCAAGAATACTTACCACCCGTTGGATTAACTCTTCAGCGGTCACTTCGGTTGAGTAACGGAAGTTAAACATCACGGTTAATTCACCGGGGATAACATTAGATGCCCCTGTACCGCCATTTATATTAGCAATTTGGAAACTGGTTGGTGGGAAAAACTCATTACCGTTATCCCAATGCATTTGTGCGAGTTCAGTTAGTGCTGGAACCGCGTTATGAATAGGGTTGTCGGCTAAATGTGGATAGGCAACATGGCCTTGAATTCCGTTAACGGTTAAGTTGCCCGTTAAGCTGCCACGACGACCATTTTTGACGACATCACCCAATTTATGCGTTGATGAAGGTTCGCCAACTAGCGCCCATGTCATTTTTTCATTACGAGCTTCGAGCGTATCAATAACCCGAGTGGTACCGTTAATAAAAGGACCTTCTTCGTCACTGGTAATTAAATAAGCAATAGAGCCGTTGTGGTCTGGATGCTTAGCAACAAAACGTTCAGTCGCGATAATCATCGCGGCTAACGATCCTTTCATGTCTGCTGCACCGCGACCATGTAAATAGTTATCAATGATGGTCGGTTCAAACGGAGGAGTATGCCAACGGTTAAGATCACCAGTAGGCACCACATCGGTATGACCTGCAAAGCAGAAAACCGGATCACTGTTCCCTCTTCTTGCCCACATATTGGTGGTGTCTTCAAAAACCATTGGTTCAATGTTAAAACCAATGGCGGCAAGGCGATTGGCCATTAAGGTTTGGCAACCTTCATCCAATGGTGTTACCGATGGACGTGAAATCAGATCTTTTGCTAATTCAACTACATCATTATTCATCATGCGAACCACGCTTGGTATTGAGCTAGGTTAAAACCAACCAGTAATTTATCGTTATTGACGAGAACAGGGCGCTTAATTAATGTTGGATGTTGCACCATTAAGGCAATGGCTTTGTCTTGAGTGATATCCGTTTTATCTGCATCAGATAAACCACGAAAACTGGTGCTACGTTTGTTAAACAAGGTTTCCCAACCTACAACATCAGCCCACTGCGTAACCATGGCTTCATTTAGGCCATCTTCACGGAAGTCGTGAAACGTGTAATCAATTTTTTCGGCTTCAAGCCATTTGCGCGCTTTACGAACGGTATCGCAATTTTTTATGCCGTATAAAGTCAAAAGAATACTCCATTAATGTCGGTAGGGTTGTCATGTAGAGGCTTGGCTCTATAGATAAGCCTGAAAAAGTGCCTTATGTAACATTGATATCATTGAATGCATTTAACAACATTGTGGCATTGTGAAGCGGCTTGGACAAGCCGAAGACTGTGTTTTGAAAAGATTTCATAATATGCAACCTACGCTCACTTAAGCTGAAGGTTGCATATTATCGTGGCGTAATAGTTTACGACACGATTGAGTAGAGGTATTAAATAAATCGAACCAATTTGATGTTACATTTGCACCGTAAAAATAATATCTTTACCCGCAATAACGCTGCCTTGGGCCTTATCTAATTGTTTAACGTCTTCCATATTGGCCAGCACTACCGGAGTGAGCAAACTATCAACTTTTCCGCGTAAGTAAGCTAAATCGAAAGACAAAATCGGTTCACCGGCTTTAACTTGCTGACCTTCCTCGGCTAAACGCTTAAAACCATTGCCTCTAAGTTCAACGGTACCAACCCCAAAATGCACAAACAGCTCAAGCCCTTGTGGAGACTCAATACTAAATGCGTGGTTGGTTTCAAAAATTTTACCTATAGTGCCATCAATCGGGGCAACAATAAATTCGCCCTTAGGGTCGATAGCAATCCCATCACCAACAATTTTTTCAGCAAATACCACGTCGGGTACTTTTTCAATTGCAACAATATCACCCGATACAGGTGCATAAATGGCAATACCACCCGTTAATGGTGGTTGGCCGGAAATAAGTCGTCTAATGCGGCTTAAAAATCCCATAAGAACAAGCCCCTTTTATTAATATTTTTATGCGCTTAATTGTAAACGGCTCTGTCAACTTTACCAACTTTATTCGTGTGATTAATCGCAATCATGTGCAAAAGCGTTAATGGCTTTACGAATTTCAGTAATTCGAGTTAACAAAGCAATGTGTTGTGCATGGCGGACAAATTTTGTGTAATTACCTTTAATCAATGCCACTTTTACGTCTAATAAATTAGCCGGGTTGATACTCAACTCATCAAGCCCAAGTCCGACTAACAAAGGTAAGACGTATGGATCGCTGCCAAGTTCACCACATAAAGAGACTTTAACATTTGCCTGTTTACAGTGGTTTATGGTGATGGAAATTAATTGAATAACAGCAGGTGATAAAGGTGGATATTGTTTGGCTAAATGTGGATTAGTTCTATCGGCCGCTAAAGTATATTGAGTTAAATCATTGGTGCCGATACTGACAAAATCGAGCAGTGGCAGCATGCTGGGTAGGTTCAATACCGCTGCTGGGGTTTCAACCACAATGCCGTAACTCAGGGTACCAAAACCTTTTTCTTGTTCAATTAATTCTGCTTTGGCACGTTCAATTAATAAAAATGCGGCGTCAAGTTCTTCAACCTGGCTTACCATCGGAAACATTAATCGAACCTGGCCATGATTCGCCGCCCGAAGTATCGCTTTTACCTGGGTGATAAAGGTCTCTGGGTGCGCCAAACTATAGCGAATACCACGAATGCCAAGAGCTGGATTATCTTCGTTGCTTTGCGGCAAACAAGGGATCTCTTTATCTGCGCCGATATCAAATGTTCGAATGGTCAGTACGTCACCTTGTAAGCTATGAAGGGCGTCACAATAGAGTTTATATTGTTGCTGCTCATTAGGTAGCGCTTTGGCATTCATCAATAAAAATTCAGTACGAAACAAGCCAATGCCTTGTGCTCCGACTTCGGCTGTATGAGATATTTCACTCAGATTACCCACATTGGCCAGCAAAGTGACCAGATGACCATCATTGGTTTGACTGGGCTTATCTTTATAAATCATTAACGCTTGGCGACGCAGTAACTCTTGTTGTTGTTTTTGCTTTAATTGGTCGAAAAGTTCAGGTGATGGGGCGATATGTAACTCACCAGACATTCCATCTAAAATAAGCTGCGAGCCATCTGTAATAGGGTCTTCAGATTGTGAAAACTGATAATTGAGTAATGCAGGAATTCCTGCTGCCCGAGCCAAAATGGCAGTATGGCTTGTTAGGCCTCCAGATTCGAGAATAAGTCCAGTAATGTGGGTTAATGGCAATATGGCAAATTCAGCAGGGGTTAAGTCATCAGCGAGTAAAATAGTGTCTTCAGTGAGTGTTGATAAATCCCATTGCAAATGGCCATGCAAAGCACTGGTGAGGCGTTTAGCCAAACAAATTATATCACCGCTACGATTGGCCAAATAAGGATCGTCTAATGACAACATTTCTGCAGCATGTTGATTAAAAATACGATCAACCGCGACAGCTGCGCAGACTCTAAATTGCTCAATATGTTGATGTAGTTGCTGCTGCAGCTCCTCATCTTCAAGCAACATAATATCGCTATCAATCAGTTGGAAATTATCACAATCTGGGCACAGGTGATGTTGGCAGTGTTGTAAATGTGCAATCAAGTGATTAATTGCCTGGGTTAACTGTTGCTGTTGCTGGCCAATTTGTTCAATAGAAAGCAGTTTAAAATCGAGTGGTGGCAGTTGGGTGGTAATAGTTAATGCTTTACCAAAAGCGATACCTGCAGATACAACGATTCCATTGATTGACATAACGTTGTCCTATTAACTAAGCGTAATCAGCATTGAGGCTATTTTGTCAACGGCTGCTTGGCCGTGTTCACCTGACGCTAACACCGTCACAGACATGCCTTGGTAAAGGCCTAATGTTTGCAACTTAAATAAACTTTTCGCACTGGCTTGTTTTCCATTACATTCGACCATAATGTCGCAATCAAACTCTTTTGCCTCTTTTACCAGTAATGCCGCTGGACGGGTGTGAATACCGTGAGGAGCAACAATGGTGACCGTTTTTTGATACATAAACAACATACTCTGTAATGAATGACAACTAAATACTCATCGGATTAAGTATCAATATTTCAATAAGCTAGTCGAAAGTACTCACTAGCCATTTGGTTGAAAAATGCTTGTAGAACCCAAGTTTTTAATCTGATGGAGACAATATACCCTAAAGTCAGAAGGGCTAAAAGTGATGTTCGACTCGAAATGATCGGCGATGTAATCATCAGGGATATAAGCCAATATTGGCAGTGCTAAGAATGAGAGGGTTTAACAGGTAAAAAACGAAGGCTTTTGGGGCTGACATTTGCAATGCTCCGCCTGACAAGCCTTAGTAAATAAATCGTTTTATTAATTATATTTTAAATTGCCCTAGTGTTTTGCTCATATCAACACTAATGGCTTGCAACGATTGCGCTGCCTGGCTGTGGGTTTCGTTAGCGGTCAACGACTGTTCGGTGAGTTCAGAAATGGTATTGACGTTGACATTGATGTCTTCGGTAACCAATGCTTGTTCTTCAGTGGCACTAGCAAGTTGTGCTGTCATGCCACTAATATTATCGATGAGTGCTAGAATTTCGATAATTGCATCGCTTGACTGTACGGCTTTTGACTGTAACTGAGCAGACTCCCGTTGGGTATGAGTAATGCTGTCGATAACCGATTGAATACCCGTTTGGATCTGACTAATAATTTTATTGATTTCATTAGTCGATGACTGAGTTCTATTCGCGAGTGCTCGTACTTCATCTGCCACTACAGCAAAGCCTCGACCATGTTCACCGGCTCGTGCTGCTTCAATGGCGGCATTGAGCGCAAGCAGGTTAGTTTGATCTGCAATACTGCCAATAACATCAAGAATACTGCCAATCTCAGCAGATGAATGACTCAGTGTTAGTGACACTGTTTCAGCTTGATGTAATTCATGGACTAAACTTTGTGTTTGTTCAACGGTTTGTTGCATCAATTTTTGATTCTGTTCCGCTTGATGTTTTACATTAGCGGCACCGTCAGCTGCATCTTGTGTATTTCGTGCCATTTCTTGGCTAGTCGATAACATCTGGTTGATAGCCGCGGCGACACTTTGGGTTTCACTATGCACTTGATTCGCGCTTTGATTAGATGACTTTACGGTGTCTAATAAATGTATGGCTTCATCATTTAAGGTATGCCCGAGCGGTTGCAAATTAGCCACCATATTGGCAATTTTAATCACAAATTGATTGAATGCATCAGCCAATTTAGCCACTTCGTCGTTACCTTCAGTCGACAAACGCTGGGTCAAGTCACCTTCACCTTTGGCTATCTGTTCCATCGCATCGATAGTGACGTTAAGAGGTTGGGTAATGGAATGATTCAACAATAAAAAGAATGCAAAAATAGGCACTGAAATAATCATCATGATAATAAAATAGTCAATAATGATACCCGTCATGCTTTCATTAACATCGTTGACGTTAGCTTGAGTGATTAAGGTCCAATCAAGGGCTGAATAATACTGCGCTGCGACTAATACTGTTTGAGGCTGATTTTGTTGGTCGACAATAGCAAGTTCATTTTGTGCGATGTTGTTTTTTTTGGCGTTAGCGATCAATTGTTGATATGAATTAGAACCGTTGAATGTTTCTAAATTGGCAAGTGGTTTACCGATAGAGTTTTGATTAAGCGGATTAACAATAATGCGGTCTTGGTTATCAACAATGATAAAAGCTTGATGATCATTAACCTCAATTTGACTGGCAAATTGGCTTAATATTTCAACCGTAGCGTCCGGCTTAGCCAATTTAAACGCATCAAGAGTGCTACTTAATTGGCTGACTTGTCCACTTATCTGCTTATATTTTTCCTCAATTAAATGATTATATTGTTCTTTAATTGAAAAAGAACCGAAAACCACAGTGCCTACAGCAGCTAAAGCTAACATAATGAATAAGCGCTTTAAAATGGTTAAGCGTCTTAATAATCCAATCATCATCAGTCCTAATTCAAACAATCCATACAAAGTTGTGCGATTATAATGAAAATATGAAAAAACATAAGCTTGAAAGATTGTTTTTGTGAGCAAACAGCTGATTTTTACATTTGTTAATTGAATGTGTTTATTTGTAAAAAATTATTGATTATCAAATGATTAGTGTACCATTAAGTTTGATTGGTTAATTAGCATGCTAATCGATTGTTTTAATTTTGATTTTTTTTTGATTTACCCGCAAGATTAGCTTAATTAATGGATAAGGTACCTACGTTATGAATTCATCTTCTACAGTCAAAAATGACGACATTTTACTTAAACTTTGTCATTCTGTTTCTCATGTTCTGTCTAGCACTAGTGCGAGCCATATTAGTCATGCTGGGATGGTTCAAAGTATTTCTCGTACCCGTTTAAAGCCTGATTTGGCGTGTTTTTCCATTTTCGACGGCGGCTTTTCAGGTCTAGTTGTTATCAATTTTTCAGCTGCTGCGGCTATTGAAATTTATCGCCGCTATATGATCAACATGGGCATGCCTGAAACAGAACTCGCGTTTTCACATACTTCTGATGATGTCAGTAATGTTATGGGCGAATTAATGAACCAAATTTTGGGTGATTTTATTGGTAAAATATCGAAAGAATTGCAAACATCAATTAGCCAAAGTCAACCTAAAATGTTGGTTATCAATAAAGAGTTAACTATTTCTATCGATACAAACCTCGATAATGCAGTTGCCAGACGAGTGTCATTTAAGACTGAAAACAATCATATCTTTTATCTCGAATTCGCCATGGATAAAACCGAGTTTATTCGTTCTGCTGATTTTGAAATGGACGAAGAGTTTGATTTAGATTCGTTAATTGAAACTCATGGTAAAGCAGCGCAAGTCAGCACTGCAAAATCAAAAGACGTATTAAATGATCCCAATATTAAAGGCATTGTTGTCGATGACGCAGATGACTTGCTTAGTGAACTTGGATTATAAGTAATGCAGATTGAGAGAAATAACCAAATAAGCAATTCTTCTTGGTTGTTTCTCTCGATTTAGGCCATCTTGGTTGTTAATTTCTTTATTGAAGCTCTTTAAAGACATTCAACTTATAGCGTTAGAATCTTATTACCAGAAAAATTTATTGTTTATTATTTAAGAAGTGACGGTAGACCTTTTCATCTAGGCCAATTGTTGGACACGTTAACCCTTTATCTCTTACAGTTGAAACAGTCATCTTGCCATCAGTGATAAACACTGCTTGTGATTGTAATGAGCATTTATCAATCGCTTTCACTTGCCATCTTTTGAGTTCATCTAAAGCTGCAGGCGCACCAGCAACAATATAAACTTTCACATTATTGTATTGATAAAAATAACGCCCATCGTCATTAACCTTTACGAGAGAACATGGTGTTTTTAGTTGTAATGCAATACGTTGAGTATCTTTATCGAAAACGCATTGCCCTGAATCATCGTTCAAACTGACATGAGCGTTAGCACATGACATTAACAATAATGATCCGAGTAAACCAAATGGTCGAATCATGCTGACATTTCCCAGAACCATATTTGCTCTCCTAAATTAAGCCAGTCAGGATCTCCAGCCTTTAAATATTCACCATCCCATAAATCAATATGATCAGTATTTCCCAAACCATTCATTATAAAAACAATGCCTTTTTTATCTTTTAAAACAGATAGAGCATCGTTTTTAAGGACTTGTTTGTTACCAAAAAATCTACAGTTTGCAGAGTCAATCCAATTTGCAAGTTCTTGTGCAGCAAGGATATGCCTTGGTGTATGTTTTAAACTAGGATAACAGCGACGTTGAGGATACATTTTATCAAAAGATGAAATGTCGATTACAGACACCACTAATGACACACCCATACGGATAGCACATTGATTAGCGAATAATGTTTTGTCGCAAGGGTTGCTGGGATAAGGATGGTTAACCCATAATTTATTAAATTGAATAAGACTGTTACTCAGTCTTATTAAATGAATAATTAACAATACCACCTTCTTAAGGTTAAAAAAATTACCCATAGTAATTACTGATAACATAACTTAACATGTGATTATAGGTGCTTAAAAGCAATGAAAATGATGAAGTTAACTACCCCCATTTACGTATTCAGCTAGCCTAAGTAGGCTCATTACTATGAAATGATAGAGGTATGAATAAATATTTTAAGCGAATAAACTACAATATTTATAAATTTCATAATAGTAGAGGCTAACTATTTTTTTAAATCATTATTAAAGGTATATGCAGGTACTTTCAGTTTCAAACCTTCACCCATTAACTAAAGGCGATGCAGAGAAATGACATCTAAAGCGACTTCTATTGATATAGCTTACCGTGCAGGCGTGTCGCAATCGACTGTGTCTCGCGCGTTAAGAAACAGTCCGTTGGTAAATTTAGAAACGCGGCAGCGTATTCAAGCCATTGCAAAAGAACTCAATTATAAAGTCGATAAAAATGCCAGTAACTTACGCATGCAAAATAGCCATACGTTAGCATTGCTAATTTGTGAAGATCCTACTAACGATGAGTCGATGATCAACCCATTTTTTCTCTCTATGCTGGGTTCGATTACTCGAGCAACCGCCCGTCAAGGTTATGATTTATTGGTGTCATTTCAGCAGCTTTCAACGGATTGGCATGCAGATTATGAAGACAGCAATAAAGCCGATGGTATTATTTTATTAGGTTATGGCGATTATATGGATTATGCCCATAAACTTGATAAGCTTATCGAAAAAAATACTCACTTTGTTATCTGGGGAGCTGAGCATAACAATAAAGCGGTGTTGTCTATTGGTTGCGATAATCATCAAGGTGGTTTTGTGGCCACGGAGCATTTGCTCGGGTTAGGGCATAAACACATTGCGTTTTTAGGTGACTCGTCAAGTCGCAGCCCTGAATTTCGCGACAGGTATTTAGGTCATGTTGATGCTTTAAAATCTACCGGTATCGAAGCCGACAAACAGTTACAGCATGACGCTATTAATACCGAAGCCTCTGGTTATAATGCCGCCAACGTATTATTAGATAGCGGCGTGTCATTTGATGCTATTTTTACTGCGAGTGATCTTATTGCGATAGGGGCCATTCGTGCATTGAAAAAGCGCGGTGTTGTAGTGCCAGATCAAGTTGCTGTAGTGGGATACGATGATATTCCAGTGGCCAGTTTTGCCAATCCGGCGTTAACAACCATAAAGCAAGATACTCAGTTCGCAGGTGAAATACTTGTCGAAAGTGTGTTGAAGTTAATCCGTGGTCAAGAAGTTAGCCAGCGATTAATCAAGACCCATTTAGTGGTGCGTAGTTCATGTGGTGCAAATGTTGAAGATAATTAGATAATTGATATTAAGTGCATTGAATACTTTATGTAGTGCTATTTTTGTTTATTTACAGAAGCTTGGCAAACTAATGCTCTGAGTTAAGATCACTTATTTTACAGTAACAACTTACGTGCTCATATCATTAAATCGCTTTCAAATATGTGTGTAATTCCTGCTATTCAATTGTTTTTAAAGGATAAGTTTTTTATGGCCGGTGCCAGTTTATTAACCCTATTAGATGATATTGCGACTATTCTGGATGATGTGGCGGCAATGAGTAAAGTGGCTGCACGCAAAACTGCGGGCGTTCTGGGTGATGATTTAGCCTTAAATGCACAACAAGTGTCGGGTGTTGCTTCTGATCGTGAACTGCCTGTGGTATTTGCGGTGGCGATGGGATCATTTAAAAATAAAGTGATTTTAGTGCCGATGGCCATGCTGATCAGCGCATTTATTCCATGGGCTATAACGCCTTTATTAATGTTTGGTGGTTTGTTTTTATGTTATGAGGGCTTTGAAAAAGTCTATCATTCACTAACACATAAGCGTGCTCCTGTGATCGATGACGATGCGGTAGTCGCCAAAGCAAAAGCGGATATCGAAGATTTAGCCGCATTCGAAAAAGAAAAAATAAAAGGGGCTATTCGTACCGATTTTGTCTTATCGGCTGAGATCATCGCTATTAGTTTAGGTGTGGCTGCACACATGGATCTAATGGGGCAATTTTTAACCTTATGTGTTATTGCCATTGTGATTACGGTAGGGGTATACGGTTTAGTAGCAGGGATTGTTAAAATCGATGATCTTGGTTTGTTTCTGGCTCAGCGTAAGCCAAGTGGAATAGGGCATAAATTGGGTTTAGGATTAGTATCTGCTGCCCCTTACTTAATGAAGGTCCTGACATTTGTCGGCACTATTGCCATGTTTATGGTCGGTGGCGGTATTTTAACTCACGGAATTCATGTGGTGTCTGAATGGATTGTGCATGCAGAAACGCTGGTAAGCCAAGTGAGTGTTGTTGGTGACGTTTTAGGGCTATTAACCCCAAGCGTGTTGAATGCACTATTTGGTGTTGTTGCTGGTGGTTTGGCGGTATTATTTATGAATGGTGTGACCAAGTTACTGCCTGCAAAAGATTAGTTACTGCCTGCAAAAAACTAGTTAATGCCAGCAAAAAGTTAGTTAATCCAAGTATTTGTTGTGGTAAGCAATGATGGGTAAAAACATACGAAAAAAGCATAGTCCATGACTATGCTTTTTTCGTGGTATTGACGATAACGACGATGTTAATAAGTCTCTTAGGACTAAACCGTTAAATTATCGGGACTGTCTGGATTTGGTACTGTTTTTGGATTTGGCCCATATTCGTTGTCATCTTTACTGTTAAAGCACATCACAACCAGTAAAATTAATATGCCAAGCAATGGAATAAATATCAATAATAACCACCAACCAGAATGGTCTGTGTCGTGTAAACGACGGACACTCACAGCGATACTTGGGATCATGATGGCGAGTGAATAAATTGAGCTTAATACCCCTGCACCGTAGACGTCGCTGTAAAAACCGACACCCATGTCTAATAGCGTCAGTACGATACTGATCACCGCACTGATTAATCCAAACATCCAGTATTCTTTACGACGTGCACGGCCGCTAAAATCAAAATACTGCTTCAATACTTTTACATACCAATCCATTTGTTGTTCCTTAACGTTAACTTTTATTAATCCGGTTTATTTGTAACAAGATAGTGTTGAATTAACAAGGTTTATTCAACATACACACAAAAAATAAAGCCGTTGTGAGTCACAACGGCTTATTGAACAAGCTAATACAGTGCTATCAATACACTGTGATTAATACAGTGCTATTTAGCGAGTGTTTGTTGTACAACAGGGTAAAAGTCCCATACTTTTTCATCGGTCATCGAACGCACCAATTTAACGTATTCAGCATGGGTCCACGCTAGCGGTGTTGCTGAGTTGGTACCTTGGCCCATTTTGTAATTATAACGAGTCGCGTTGCCTACGCCGTCCCAAGCTTGCTCTGGCAACATTAACCCTTGGTTAGCAAAGGTTTCCATGCCTTGAACATAGGTATTGATTAATACTTTCTTCGTGTCAGGGGTTAAGGTGTCATTCGCTTTTGCTAAGGCTAATTCGTAATGACCGCGTTCACCGGTAAAGAAAGGCCATACTCGACCTCGTTGATTTTCGGTGTCGCCTTTTTCAGCGTAGCTAAGACCTGTGACAGTGTCTTCACCATATCCATCGTTACCATAGCGGCGGTATCCTGGTACTTTACTGCCATCTTTAGCGGTAAATAGGTATTTAACTCGTAAGTTATCTTCAAGACCTTGGTTGTCTATTAGCATGACGCTGTTTTTAATAACAGGGTCTTGGGCGTTAACCACACCATAACGGACTAATTCTAAAAAACCACCATCGAGGATCATGCGCTGATCTAAACCAGGTTTACCATTGTTATCGATGAGCTTATCGGTGTTATTAGGGTTACCATTTGGGCTAATGCGCACATAATAAGGTGCAACTTTACCTTTGGCATCTGTTTCACCTAATAAGCCAGTGGTGGTGACCATCGTTGTTTCGAGCTGACTTTGTAGCTTACGCGCTAAATCGGCATATTCAGGTCCTTGTTCATCTTTGGCTAGCGCTCCGATATCACTGGCAGCCACTAAACCCGCAATTACGGCTGCAGTTGTGGATGGAGAAAATCCTGCTTGTTCTTCCCAGCGTTCTTGTTGGGTACTAGGAGGGTTAATTTCAGTGTCATTCCAATCCAGTTTTACTTTGCCGCCTTTAACTAAAAAGTCAGCGGCTGGTTTAAGCATGTCGTTATACCATTGGATTATTTCTGCATCGCTAAGCACACCTGCTTGCCACAGTTTCCAGCCGAGCATGATTGGCATAGCGGTTTGATCTAACTGCACGCCAACCCATTCAATTTCACCATCGACATGGGTTTTCTGTAAAAACCATCCAGGAGTACCTGCAAAACCAGGTGTTTGTTGTTGAACTTGAACCTGCTTTAAATATTCAAAAGCCACTTTTGGTGTTTGAATATCGCCCATGGCTAAAAATGCCATTGCACATTGGTAAAAATCACGTGGCCATACGGCTTTATAGCCTGTGCTACCGACTTTAGCTGAAACGGTGTCGCCCCAAGGATTTGAAAGTGATGCGATTAACGCACCAGCATGGGTTTTATCTTCTTGAGCTTTTAACACTAAGGCGCTGGCATAGAGTAACTTACCGTTATCTGTAGTGTTGCTGCTCATGTCATTTAATGGCTTCAGCGAGGCTAAGTAATCTTTCCAGCCAAGATGTTTATCGTCGCCTAAATACGCTTGTTTAACGGCGTCATAACCCGCATCTAATGTCGCTTGAGTGTTGGCTAAGCTGCTTGCTTTGTCTTTGCCAAAACCAATAACCAAATTAAAGCTTAGGCTGTCATTAGCATTGGTGAGGGTAGGGTATTGTGCGGTTAGGGCTACGTTGCCGCCTTGATTGGTGTCGCTAGTGGTTTGGTAATGAGAGTCAAGTTTACCGTTATCTTGTAAATCGACAATACCATCTGATGTGCCGACAAACCCAGCGCTTGCAGCGACAAAATCAACATCTGTTTTAACGGTCATTACCGTTGAATTAGTGTCACTGGTGTAAGCCACTAGCGATTGGCCTTCAACACTAGCAATGTCATTTGAACCACTGTTATCAATGTGCGGATTGACATAAAGGTGTGGCGTAATGCCAGCCTCAAAAGCAGTAAAGGTGACTTTCATCATCAAGCTATTTCTATCGGGATCGGTAAAAATATGTTTTTCTATTTGGTATTTACCTTCAACATCTTTATTAATGACTTTATAAGCCAGGGATAATGGTCGTCCCATATCATCGGTATCTAAATACTCAATAGTGCTGATAGTGTGGTCTTTTTCAGTATCGACAAAGCCATTGCCAGAGATAATAAATTGCAGTTCTTTAATCTGGGCATTGTGAATAAGGCCAAACATGGTTTCGGTTAATACGCCTTGAGCTATCGAAAACCACACTTTACTGACAGGGTTTGCAGCTGTGTCTTGATAATGGCCGTTAACATAGGGCTCGTAAGATGTGCCTATGCCAGTTTTTCCTGAGAAAGCCCAAGTAGGTTCTATGCCCGGCGTACCAGGTGCGACGTTAATAACCTGAGCTTGTGTGTTTACTTGAGTATCAGCTGGTGAGCATGCACTTAAGGCTAGTGCCATCATGCTAGTTGTGACAGCTTTCGCTATGATGCTGCGATGCGTGAGTAAATGTGGTTTTAACATGGAATTCCCCAAAATAATGATCTTAATTTAGGGCCTGTTGATCTTTCAAGGTTGTTTTTGCAGCAAATTGTTGGTCATTTGTACAAGGCAGAGACTTTGTGGTGTAGTTATTCTACATAAAAAGTCGATAACGCAGTAAAAATGACCAACAAACGCTGCCCGAAGGGTTCGGCTAAAAACGTTTTACTCTTTGTTGAGTTACTCTTCGTTAAGTAAAAGTAGCTTAGATTGCTAGGCAGCAATCCGCTCGCCTCGATTAAAACGTTTTTATCTCGAACAAAATTTAACCTGCAAAGATCAACAGACCCTAGTTACCAGTGACAAAGACTGGTAATTCTTATTGTGTTTGCTTGTCTTGATCGACAAATAACACCGCAATGCCCGACAACATCATAAATATCCCGCCTAGTACTAACGCGTAAATAGGTTGTCCATCAAAAAATACCTTAAGCAATAAGCCAAGAATACTGGCCGCTAACAGCTGTGGGATCACAATGAAGAAGTTAAAAATCCCCATGTAAACGCCCATTTTTTTCGGGGGTAATACACCTGATAACATGGCGTAAGGTACCGATAGAATGGATGCCCAAGCAAAACCAACGCCAATCATCGGTATCCACAACAGGTTAGGGTTTTCAATAAACATAAAGCTGATGAGACCCGCACCGCCAATAAACATGTTGATGGTATGGGTGAGCTTAATGCCGACGGCTTTGGCTAGAAACGGAATAATAATCGCAGCAATTGCAGCAAAGCCGTTATATGACGCGAATAAGATACCGACCCAATCTGCACCATCATTATAGGCTTGTGATACCACATCAGTGGTGCCGTAATGGTACGAAGTAACGGCCGCTGTGGTGTAAATCCACATTGCAAATAGGGCAAACCAAGCAAAAAACTGTACCAGCGCTAGCTGACGCATGGCTTTAGGCATATGAAACAAATCATCGACAACATTAAACGTCATGCCTAAGCCGTCGCGTGTTGCTGACGATTCAGCGTTATTGTTTGACAGTTTGGCTAACTTACGCGAGCAGTATAGTTGCAGCGGTCCGAAGGTAAAAATACCCAAACTTAAAATATAAAGTTGCTTATCTAGGTCTAGGCTTACAATTGCGAGAGTGAAAATGGCGCCAATCGCCATCCATATAATGGCACCATGTTGATATTGTTTGACTGTACGCGTATTGGCGTTAGTGTCTTGTGCATCAGTAGTGTCTTGTTGATAAAATTCAGCCAATTGCTCTGGAGAGTATTCTTTGGTTGAAATAATGGTCCAACCCACGGCCAACATTAGTACCGCGCCACCAAAGTAAAATGCATAGCGTACAGAGTCGGCAATTTCGCCCGCTGGGGCGGTATTTTCGACATCAAATACATTGGTTAAAATATATGGCAAGGCAGATGCCACCACCGCACCAATACCAATGAAAAAGCTCTGCATTGCATAGCCTTGGGTCCGTTGGTTTTTGGGTAGATTATCGCCGACAAAAGCACGAAACGGTTCCATGGCGATATTGATTGAGGCATCCATAATCCACAACATACCCGCCGCAATCCATAACGTAGGTGAGTGCGGCATGATAAATAGCGACAAGGTGGTTAGTATGGCGCCAATTAAAAAATAGGGGCGACGACGGCCAAGGCTATTCCAAGTATTGTCACTTAAGTAACCAATAATAGGTTGTACAATGAGACCCGTGAGCGGTGCGGCAATCCATAAAATGGGAATATCATCAATAGATGCACCTAAGGTTTGAAAGATACGGCTGACATTGGCGTTTTGCAGTGCGAAACCAAATTGGATCCCCAAAAATCCAAAACACATATTGAAGATTTGCCAAAAATTAAGCTGCGGTTGTTGGGTGACGTTTTTATGATTATTGTCAGACATGTGACATCCTTTTTGGTAAGTCGTTGTGCTTACTTCTTTTAATTTTATTGCTTATGGCGAATTCATTGGTAACCATTAGGTTGGCTACGTTACATATTAATAGTTAAAAAAATGGCGAATACGCATCTCCCTAAGACGGGTATTCGCCAAAACCTACGCTTTATCCATTAGCGACTTTCGTCAAATAATCAGTGGATAAAGTTAATCAAGGTACTCTAAAGCTGATGGTCTCCATGGCCGAAGACACACCAGAAACGACCTAAACCATTCCATCCTGCAATTAGAAACGAAATAGCATGTTTTATAGTATCCTCGAGCTTGTTCTTGGTACAACTGACTACATACGTATTCATGCTATGTGAGCAACCTAATGCGAACACTTATGTAACATTCTAGCGTTACAGGGCTTTAAAACGAATCGCGGTACCCCCACTGGCTGCGAGGTTAAGTGTCAGCGCGTCTTTTGCAGTAACGATTTTGGTTTCAATCACGTAATCATAAGGGTTTGTTAGCCAATCCGCTTTATCACCGTCACGATAAATTTGGGCTTGGTAGCGTTTCCCTGGCGTGAGGAAGTCTAATTTTAGCGTCAATTTCCGTGATTCTTCATCTGTTAATGCGCCTAGATACCAGTCTTCTGCACCGCGCTGTTTTCTTGCAAAGGCAACATAGTCGCCAACTTCACCTGCAAGGGCGATACTGTCGCTCCAATCTGTTGGTACATCTTCAATAAACTGGAAGGCATCGAGACGTTGCACATAGTTACGCGGTAAGTCTGCAGCCATTTGAATAGGGCTGTACAACACGACATACAAGGCTAATTGCTTTGTGAGTGTGGTTTTTACGCGGTTAACCGCATCTAGACCTTCAGGCGCTAAATTAAAGATCCCAGGGGTGAAGTCCATCGGCCCAGCCAGCATTCGGGTATAAGGTAGAATTGCTGTATGTTCTGGAGTATTAGGTGGGCTTCCCCATGCATTAAACTCTTGGCCTCGAGCGCCTTCGCGTGCTATCCAATTTGGGTAAGTACGACGTAAACCGGTATCTTTAATCGGCTCGTGAGTATTAATGCTAATACCACGTTTTGCGGCTTCGGTAACGCTATGTAGATATTCGTTAACCATAAATTGGCCGTCGTGCCATTCATGGCGCACTATACCATTTTCATCAACGCGCTTAATGTCACCACCGTCTGCTACGTAACCGGTTTTAACTTGAGTCACGCCATGTTTTTTATATAAATCATAAGCATCACTCATTTGATTTCGGTAATTAGTCACTGAACCTGAGGTTTCATGATGGCCAATTAAACGGACATTTTTACTGTGTCCATATTGAGTTATCTCATCAATGTCAAAATCAGGATAAGCTTTAGTAAAGCTAAACACGTCGCCGTTATCGAACCAACTACCATCCCAGCCTTCATTCCAACCTTCAACCAATACCCCATCAAACCCATATTGGGCGGCAAAGTCCATATAACGCTTAGTTTCGCTGGTGGTCGCACCATGCTTAGGGCCGCTTCCCCAGGTGTTTTCATTGAGGTGCATTCCCCACCAAATGCCGACGTATTTACCCGGTTGCACCCAAGACACATCACCTAGTTTATTGGGTTCATTAAGATTAAGGATAAGATCTGAGTTAAGTAAGCCTGGGGCATCTTTAGCAATTTGAATCGTACGCCAAGGTGTTGAAAAGCCAGGTTGAGTCTTCACTCGAATACCATCCGACCAGGGGGTTAAATCAGCACGTAAAATACCGTCACGCCCTTGATTAAGCACCATTGCGGCATAATCGGTGAGGGCGGCTTCATGAATGCTTAAATGCACGCCATCAGCCGTTCTAAAAGTCATAGGTGTGTGGGCTCGGTCGATTTTATCAAGTGAGGTTGTACGGTATAAATATTCGTATCGGTTCCAGCCGCGCCCGGGGATCCACCATGCGGTTGTGTGTTGTGGATCTGGGATGGAAAATTCAGTCAATTCATCGGTAATATCGAGTTTTGGTGTGTTAGCCAACCCGGTTTGTTTTGGCACTAGGTAACGAAAGCCAATACCATCATTAAACGCTTTAAATTCGATATCAAAGTCAATTTTGCCGTTACTCAGAGTGGCGACCACGCGGTTGTAATGATCGCGGATATTTTCACGTTCACCCCAAGGTTGCTGCCATGTTTGGTCTACGCTGCTGTTAGTCACATGTTTAATGTTAAAATCAGTACCTAATTCACCTAACTGTTGAAATACCAACCCTAATTTACTTGGGTTAATAACAATATTGTCATTAAATTTTACTTGGTATTCAGGACGGCCATTATCATCGGTCAAGCTGATGTTGATGTGCTTGTCAGGCGAGGCGACATTAATGGTTTTAGCTTGAGCGAGACTGGGAATGGTTGATAACGCGACAGCACAAGCTACTGCGATAACATTAAGTGCAAAGTGTGACTGTGTGGATAGCGGATTTGCTCCGTTAAATAAAACGCGCGCCATAGCATGTCCTTGTTGATTATTATTTTATCTTTAGAACAAGTAATATATGACGCTTTTCGTTTATACAGCAAAGATTTGCATACGTATTCAGTGTGCCAAGCAAGTGCTTGAAGTGAAATTACGCAACAATTTTATTACCCCACGAACAATGATTGGCTCAGGGTTGATTACTTGACTCAGACATTAATTCAGCGGTGAGCTAAAATTTAAGTATGAACCTTATAACCAATTCGTAGCTAGAAATTGTGACTATTGGCATGATCCGCTCTACTCGAACTACAACATTACGTATTTGGACATTTTCAATGAAATTAAAAATAGCGCATAAGTGTGTTTAATGAATGGCGAAAAGTATTAATTTTCACATTTTAGTTGGTTTATCTCTTGGGGATATTAAATTTATTAGCGTTATTTTTAGTGCGTATGGTTATGATGGGAAAAGGCTCTTAGTAATAACTAAGAGCCTTGATTTCTATAATTCTTTTTCTACAATTTTTTGAATGTTAGATGCGCGATCATCTATTTGTTCAACATTGGTAACTGGAGAGTGGTTTAAAGTTAGAACACCATTTTTAAACTCTGCAAATTTATCACTTCTGTGATTATCACTATAGTTTTGAATCACGACTTTTTTCAAAGACTCTTTAATAATGTCTCTAGCAAAATCTTCTGAACACATTTCTTTAAATGCTTTTGCTAGAGGATGAAAGTAAACTTTAGGCCAACATTCATCATATAGGTGGCTGTAACCATCAACTTCTAATGTTGACCAGTTTACTTCAATTTCAAACTCAAAGCCTGAGTCTTTAAATATTTTTTCCTTCAAAGATCCTAATCTGTTACTTTCAAACTCTTTTGTTGCACGTCTTTCTGCTAAACCCATGGGTAATCTCCATATAAATAATAAGTGTTGAACACGTTATAAAAGTTTTTCTAACTTTCTTTTTATCAAAGAATGATAATCGTTAGGTAGTTTCTGAGCGAAACAATGTTTTAAGACAATTCGGTTAGAGTCCTTTAACATAAAGAAATTGTTACTATCAATATTAGTGAATTCAAATTCCTCTACTTTCCCTACCAAATCTTTACCAAACTCATCAGTAGCAATTTCTAAAAGTATTTCAAAAGTGCTGTCGATTAAAGATATAGCATTTTCAGTTTCGATATTGTCAAGCGTATTGACATTAGAGAATCTAAACTTTACTGCAATACCGAGATTGTTTATTATAGCTGCTTCAATCATCTGAACTCTTTCATCCAGTGATAATGTAGCGTTATCTTCTAAAGTGTTGTTACTTATTTTTTTATTGTTTCTCGACAATAATTCTAAGTTTTCTTTAACACTTTTCAAGCTAATAGATGCTAAGTTATCTATCATTATATAGCTGATTATTTCATCGCTTGAGTACAATACAATGATCTTTGTATCAATATCTAAGCTGACTAATGAACCACTGTAACTATTTCCACACTTATCTTTGAGTATTAATTGTGGAGGAGTAGTATTTTTGTGTGAATTTATTCTTTCCAATATCTTCAAAAATGAAGAAATATAGAATTCATATGACTGTGGCAGCATAAAACCCCTAATAACACTAATTACTAAATTAAATCTCTTTCTTTACAAACCATTGAGCTTATTTTTCCAAGCTGTCCAGATTTACTCATTGGAGCACACATCAGATTTTGTATTTTATCATCACGATGTAAATTGTCCTCTAGAATAGGAAATTTAAATTTTGAGCAAGATTTAACTACGATATTAATAGCAGCCTTCTGATAAATGACCTCGGTTCTTGATGCTGCTATAATAATGGTATTTTGTAGCTTTGGATCTGTACAAATATCGTCGCGTTGTGTTCTAGAAGCTATTTCATAGAATTGAATGAGTTCTATCTGCTCACTGGCGATCTGATTTTTATTGTCCTCAAATAATCTAGCTGCTTGATTCGGTCCTTGGGTGTTAAATGCTAAAGAATAGCCAAAAATAGACATACATTGATTATCAAAACGACTTCTACAACTAGGATGTACAACTAAACCACTTTGAAGTACTTTTTCCATTAATTCGACATCGTTTAATAATAAAGGAAACTTAGTTTTAATAACATTTCCTTGTTCCAAATTACCGTTAAAATTACCACTAGCTAAATTTTGTTTCAGTACCTCTGTAAATGATGCCTTTGCTGAAGCTTGCCATTCTGAAGAGCGTAAAGAAGGAAGGACTTTGGGTAAAAGGTTTATTACTTCCTGATATCCTCCTTGTTCTAGCAATGTGCTTATTTCTTTTTCGTCAACATCAAATACACTTTCATGCGCATTTGCCATTAGACTTGAAAAAAATATCATTGTAATTAGTTTTTTTATCATTTTATTCCTTCAAAATGAAATTTATAAAAATTATTTACCAAAGAGCCTTAAGCAATTTCGAATATTTTGAGTCGTATGATGATGAAGCATTTAACGCAATAACAAGTGTAGTACCTTCATTGTCAAGTTTAAATGAAGCATCTCTTGTTTCTTGATCTTTATGACCTGTTATTTCGACCTTGGAAATTTTAGTTAATTCACTCTTGTACATGTCGGCATATTCGCCTTGAGAACATATTTCAGAAAGATCTTCGATTAACTTGTTAATTAAGGCACCGCTAAAACGAACGATTTGTTCAGGGGTTCTTCTTAATTTTTTATAGTCATAGCTGTCGTAGTTTGTCCAATCTATATTGAAATCAATACTTTTATTTCCACATGCAGATATCAATTTAGCTTTTGCTACTTCAATATTTTCTTCGGCTTTTTTTATTTCAATTTTGGTCTTCATATCTGCAGCGTTAACGCTAAATGTTGCGGCTATGAGTAATGAAGTTGTGATAATGGTTTTTTTTAACATACTGCCTACCTTGTGTGTAGATAAATAATAGGAAGTTTTCAGAGTAGCAAATGCTTATCTATCATGATAATGACTTTGATTTTATAATTAATACCAAAGATATCTCTTCCATAAGAAATTTTGAATAATATACTGTGTAGGAAACATCGTTTCAAGAGTAAATTTAAATATAAATTAAAAAATATCGATTAAATCATTATAAGTAGTAGTATGTAATGTTTAATTTTCCTTAAAGCATTACATTGGGTAGTGTCTATGAGGGAATTAAAATTCAAAAATGAACTTTTTCCTTAAATACGTATAGCTTATTTAAAATATTCGCAGCTAATAATGATGACGTGGTTTAATTAATCCGACTAACCCAGTTAAGATATAATTGATTTAACTGAAGATTTAAATGAAAAAACGTAAAGCCAATTCAAAAGAATTCAAACTTTATGCCATCTCGCTTGTAAGAGAACAAAATTACAGCATTATGGATGCCTCAAGAAATCTAGAAGTTAGTGCTTAACTCTTTGGCCGCTGGATAAATTAATCTGAAAATGATGACGGTCATGCGTTTAGAGTAAACGGTAAGCTTACGCCTGAGTAGGAAGAAATCCGTCAACTAAAATCGCAAGTGAAACGTTTAGAAATGGACCGTGAAATATTAAAAAAACCACGGTCTCCTTTGCCAAAGAAAAGAAGTAAAATACATGTTTATTGCCGCGTTTAACGATAATACCTATTGATAAAGGCGTATTCAAAAAGCGTTAAATGGGCCTGATTTTCCTGTTGGCCGCAGGAAAACAGGAAAATTGATAAAAGAGGTAAACGTTTGGGTCCGCTACAATAAGAAATATAAAGCAACGACCAATAGTGAACACAATAAGCCTGTATACGATAATGAACTCAAACGGGAAGCGCGCTAATCAAGCGTGAGTGCAAGATATTACGTACATATGGACGTCAAAGGGATGTTTTATTTAGCCGTCGTAATTGACCTTCTTTCCCGTAAAGTGGCTGGATGGAGCATGGAAAGTAGAATGAAAGCGCAACTTGTTTGCGATGCACTCATAATGGCTATCTGGCAACGAAAACCTAAAGCCGGTTGATAGTACATTCAGATCAAGGCGTTCAATATGCGAGTCATCAATTTCGACGGATACTGAGAACACATGGATTTTAAGCTGTATGAGTAAAAAGGATGTTGTTGGAATAATGCAGTAGCAGAAAGCTTGTTTGGTAGCTTGAAACAGGATCAAGTCCACTGGAGCAATTATCGGACGCGATATGTAGCACAATAAAATGTCATGAATTACTTCACAATGTGGTACTACAGCCAGCGAATGCATTCATACCTTGATTACCAAAGTCCCAATGAATTTTAGTGTATGGGTTAGCCGTTAAAAGAAGTAGCTTAACGAACTTGATTAGGGTGACCGAATCCAGTTGACTAGGTCACCGTTATTGGTGAGATCAGTAAGACGTTCGATAATACCGTACGCAGAAATACCCAGTGCCTCCGCATGAGTGTTTAATTTTTAAGCATAGATGCAAATCCAGCCAGTAACGCACTCTCTAAAAACTTATGTTTCATCATGCAACGCTTTTGCTTCATCGGAACGCTTACCTTGGTCGGGTCGCTTTGAATCATATTTAAAGACATGTGTCTCAGGCCCGCTAGGTCTTCAGTAGCATTTTCTCGATAAATCTGACAGGCATTCTATTGAATACTGACATCTGAAATCCAATGCATCGATTCAAACACTCCAATGTGCTCGTATCGTAATATTTGCTTGTTCTGCCGTTAATCTTTTGAGCTGATGTAATAGCGATATTCCAGCTTTGCTGCTTTACTTTTTTCTTTTCGGAAGTTCTAAACCATTACTATAGTATTAAGCCCTGTCGAGCCAGAGAAATTACCTTCTAACAATCAGGCATTAGCCACGTGGCAAGTTTGTGACTCTATCCGTTCACGATGTTTTTCTGTATTCCTTTTTTGATTGTCAGTCGACGACTGACGATAACAAGAAAAAGCATTTTGGGTAGCTTTGGCTCACTTTCCTTGGTTGCCTTTTTCCGCTAAAAGAAAGTCTCCACCTTGATTGATGATATTTTTGTGACATGCCATAGCATCGATGGTCACAAGTACTCCACGTAGCCCGAGCATCTTAATTAATTCGCGATTACTGTTATCTTATCGTTTCTGTAGATGTTTTATACGTATCAGTACCGGTTTTCTACCTGATGCATACACGCTTATCATATGAATAGTATTGTACCTATCTTCTAGGTTGTATGAGCACCTTAGCGTTTTACCATCAATAGCGACGACTTCGCCGTGAGTGGGCTGATGCACTGCACACATCCAATTCAGAAAATACTCCCGAAAGCATGTGGATCGATGTGTAGTGGCAATTAGGTAAGCGAAAGTTTCATCGACAGGAACACCATTTTCGAACAAATTTTGTTGAATGAACCTGTTGTGATAACCAATAACATACCCTCGTATATCAGTCCAGCCCTAGTTCCCGCAACAACGGCGCAGAATGAACCTAAATAATATCAAACATGGGGTAGTCTACCTTGGCGCTCTGGGGTAATCTCCCCATTTTTAGCTGAGGTCAAAAGTAGAGACTTAGGCCACTAGTGCCAGTTTTTGCTTTGGTGGGACA
>NZ_JBEOPL010000013.1:0-152322 GCF_040310065.1 Shewanella sp. TB7-MNA-CIBAN-0143 | reverse complement strand
TAACCGCTTGCGCTGTCTGCCGTGTCAGTGGATGCGCATTATAGGCACCACACGGTTTTGCGCAAGGCCTTTTTTAAAGCTTTTAGCAAAAAAGCAATCAACCGAATACTAATCAAACAACTCGGTACTAAAAACACACAACCGCGTTCGATTTTGCTCAATTAAGCTTCAGATAATACAAAGGAGTAGATTAACTAATATAAAACTGGATAAGAATTATAGTACATATTTAAGATTTAGATAAAAAAGATATGATTTAATGAATATGTTGGCAAGTCACAACGATTACCTCAGCTCTCTATATAGTAGAGGAACTAACTACGTAAACTCTATTGTTAGATGCTATTGAAGAAAATCACTCTATAGTTAACTTTCATTTTTCTCGTTGGTAATATCAGTACTATTGATGTGATCGATGGTTGAGTGTTGTTGTGTCTCTGTTTTATTCAATTCATCGCCAACGATGTGGGCCACTTTTAACTTCTTAATCGCTTTAATCGTGATAACAGGTCCAGATAGTGCATATATGTAGAAACCAAGACAAAGAATGATGGCTGGTTCTACAGAAATAATAACGAACACACCTACGAGCAATAACATCACCACGAAATTTACTTTCCCTCGCCAATCGACTTCCTTAAAGGAGTGATAGCGAAAGTTACTGACCATGAGTAGTCCTGTTAATGCAGTAATCAATGCGGCAAGGTAATTTATATCGGTAGGGTCAAGCTCATATTTAGAACCGCTCCAAATACTTCCAGCGATTAAGGCTGCTGCAGCGGGACTAGCTAAACCTTGAAAATAACGTTTATCGGCAACACCAACTTGGGTATTGAAACGAGCTAATCTCAATGCTGCACAAGCACAGTAGATAAAAGCAGCTAACCAGCCTACTTTACCTAAATCTTGCAATGCCCAATTATAAGCAAGGATCGCTGGAGCCATGCCAAAAGAAACCATATCGGCCAAACTATCATATTCAGCCCCAAAATCACTTTGAGTATTGGTTAACCTTGCGACTCTGCCATCTAGTCCGTCACAAATCATAGCGATAAAGATAGCAATTGACGCTAACTCAAAATGACCGTTCATTGATGAAATGACAGCATAAAAACCAGAAAATAGCCCTGCGGTAGTAAATAAGTTAGGTAATAGGTAAATACCTTTATTTTTTACTGGGTGATTAGGTGAATTTTGCATACACTTTACACATTATCGTTTTAGTTGTTGGATTTATACTCAAAGATAGCATATTTTGAAATATTCAAGCATAACGTCAATTAGCTCTGGGAAACTCACATGGAAATTACGCGTTTAGTTTTTGGTTTAGTCACTTTTGCATTTAGTACATGTTTATTTGCCGCGACCATTTACACTTGGGTGGATGATGCTGGCGTTGTACATTACAGCCAACAACAGCCCCTAAATGTAGATGCAAGCAAGATTTATAGTGAGGATATGGAACCCGCTAAAATTGGCACTTACACACCACAAAAAAAAACCGCTGTTAACGTGGAATCTCAATTAGAACAATCAGCAAAAATCATTAATGAAAAAGACAAACAACAAGCCAAAGACATCTGTGAAAGTGCTAAGCACAGCCTGAGTGTATTGAATACTCACAGCAAATTAAATCAACAAGATAAAACTACTGGTGAAACTGTCTCAATGACAGAAGAACAGAGGCAAGCAGCTATTACTGAAAATACCGAACGGGTCAGGTTATTTTGTCAAAATAAATAATAACAAAGGGAGCTAATGCTCCCTTTGTTCAAAAACGTTAGCTGATAATGCTAGATAACATTATTGATTGAAGGCTAGCTTGCCATCTTCTACTACGACTTTAATCATTTTACCTGGCAATAATTGACCTCGCAGCAATTTTTGGGCTAAAGGATTCTCTACTTCTTGCTGCAATGCTCGTTTTAAGGGTCTTGCACCATAAACAGGATCGAATCCAGCTTCAGCAATTAATGATAAAGCCTCATCAGATAATTCAATATCGAACTCTTTCTCGATCAAACGTTTGCGCAATAATTCAAATTGAATACTGGCAATGTGTTTGATATTTTCGGCGTCTAAGGGATGGAATACCACAGACTCATCAATTCGATTTAAAAACTCTGGACGGAAGCTTTGCGTCACAACATTCATGACTCCAGCTTTCATATCTTCATAACTCGTATGACCAAAGCCCTCTTGGATAATATCTGAGCCAAGGTTAGAGGTCATGATGATGACAGTGTTTTTAAAATCAACCGTTCTGCCTTGACCATCAGTTAAACGGCCATCATCTAATACTTGCAGCAACACATTAAATACATCTGGATGAGCTTTCTCAACTTCGTCTAACAAGATAACTGAATAGGGCTTACGGCGAACCGCCTCAGTTAAGTAACCGCCTTCTTCATAACCCACATATCCGGGAGGGGCACCAACTAAACGCGAAACGGTGTGTTTTTCCATAAATTCAGACATGTCTATGCGCACAAGAGCTGATTCTGAATCAAACAAAAACTTAGCTAGCGATTTACACAGCTCAGTTTTACCCACACCGGTAGGCCCAAGGAACAAGAACGAACCTATTGGACGTTGTGGATCGGCAAGACCTGCCCGACTACGACGAATTGCATTAGATACTGCCTCTACAGCCTCATTTTGGCCGATTACACGCTCATGCAATGCATCTTCCATATGCAATAGTTTTTCACGCTCACCTTCGAGCATTTTTGAAACAGGGATACCGGTGGCTTTTGATAGTACTTCAGCAATCTCGACCTCAGTCACTTTATTACGTAACAGTGTCATATCTTGCATTTCTGCTTGCGATGCTAAATCTAGTTGCTTTTCGAGCTCAGGAATACGCCCATACTGTAATTCAGACATCCGCGTTAAGTCACCCGCACGACGAGCTACTTCTAAATCCATTCTCGCCTGTTCGAGATCGGCTTTAATATGTTGTGTGCCTGCTAATGCTGCTTTCTCGGTATGCCAAATCTCATTCATCTCAGAAGCTTTACTTTCGACATCCCTCAGTTCATGTTGTAAAAACTCAAGACGTTTACGACTGGCCTCGTCTGACTCTTTACTTAACGCTTGTTCTTCCAGCTTAAGCTGAATAGCGCGGCGTTCTAAGCGGTCAAGTACTTCTGGCTTAGAATCAATCTGCATTCTGATACTAGATGCCGCTTCATCGATTAAGTCGATAGCTTTGTCCGGCAATTTACGGTCTGAAATATAACGATGCGACATGGTTGCTGCTGCAACTATTGCAGGATCAGTTATTTCAACATGATGATGTAATTCGTAACGCTCTTTTAGACCACGTAAAATGGCAATGGTGTCTTCAACGCTCGGTTCATCAACAATTACTTTTTGAAAACGGCGTTCAAGTGCAGCATCTTTCTCAATATATTGACGATATTCATCAAGTGTTGTTGCGCCGACACAATGCAAATCACCACGTGCTAAAGCAGGCTTAAGCATATTACCAGCATCCATTGCGCCCTCGCCCTTACCTGCGCCGACCATGGTATGCAGCTCATCAATAAACAGAATGACCTGACCTTCCTCTTGGGATAGCTCATTCAATACTGCTTTTAACCGTTCTTCAAACTCACCACGATATTTGGCTCCCGCAATTAACGAGCCCATGTCTAATGACAATACCCGTTTATTTTTAATCCCTTCAGGGACTTCACCATTCACAATACGCTGAGCTAAACCTTCAACAATGGCGGTTTTACCGACACCAGGTTCACCAATTAATACCGGATTATTTTTAGTACGGCGTTGAAGCACTTGAATCGTGCGACGAATTTCCTCATCACGACCAATAACAGGGTCTAACTTACCTTGCTCTGCGCGCTCGGTTAAATCTACGGTAAATTTTTTCAATGCTTGGCGTTGATCTTCAGCATTGGGATCATCAACTTTCTGCCCGCCACGCATGTCTTCAATGGTTTTTTCCATTAACTCTTTGCTTGCACCAGAATCTTTTAATGCTTTGGCAAGGGGGTCATTATTTTCTAATGCCGCCAAGACAAACAATTCAGATGAAATGTATTTGTCTTTGCGCTTTTGCGCTAACTTATCGCATAGGTTTAGTAAACGAATTAACCCTTGTGATAACTGAACATCACCACCAGTACCTTCAACTTGTGGAAAACGCTCCAACTCTTGGCTAACCGCAGAACGAAGCGCGCTAACACGAATGCCCGCTTGCGTTAGTAAAGAATGAATAGAACCAGAATCTTGATTTAACAGCGCCATCATTAAATGAATAGGTTCAATAAATTGATGATCGCGTCCCAATGCTAATGATTGGGCATCAGAAATGGCAATTTGAAACTTATTAGTCATACGATCGAGTCTCATACAACCTCCTAGGATCTGATACATGTGGAATGGGAAATTAATTCAGAAATGAATAATTTGTTAACTTAAAGATGGGGGCATTTAATGTAAACTCAAGGTTAAAACTTAATCTGGATCAAAAAATTGTTGATTTTTTATACTTGAAAGTTGTTACCAATAATAACTTAAGATTTAAGCCAAATGAGAGAAGCCATTCGACCCGTTTGCTTGTCACGACGGTAAGAAAAGTAATCAGGTTCAGAAAAGGTACACACATCTGCACTATAAGTTTGAGTAACGCCTGCTGTAGATAAACGCAACTTAGCTAAGCCGACTAAATCAGCTAAATATTTAGCATTATTCTGAACAAAATGAGTTGCAGCCTGCGGATTTTTATTGATAAAAGCATCACGAACTTCACTACCAACTTCAAATGCACAAGGACCTATTGCAGGCCCTAAGTATGCGATTAATGCTGACGGTGGAGAATGAAACATCGCCAATGCTTGCTCGATGATGCCCTCACACAAACCGCGCCACCCAGCATGAACTGCGGCAACTTCAGTGCCTTGTTGATTACATAATAATATTGGTAAGCAATCGGCCGTCATTACCGTACATACATGGCCAAACTGATTACTGTAACTACCATCAGCTAATGCTATCGCGCTATCTGGCATCAACGTTTGTACATCAACAACCTTAGTACCATGAACTTGCTCAAGCCAGATTGGCTCAGCAGGTAATGATAATTGCTGAGTTAATATTGCACGATTAGCGAATACATCTTGAGGCTTATCACCAACATGTAGCCCTAAATTTAAACTATCAAACGGGCTAACACTGACGCCACCAAAACGATTTGTCATCGCTATGGCAACGTTAACAGGTATTGGCCAATCGTGCTCAAGCATTATAAATACACTATCGGATTAAGCTCAGTATCGACTCGTAGTGCTTTTGTCAGCTCAACCATGTCATCAGGGATCGGCGCATGCCAAGTCATGATTTCACAGGTAAATGGATGAGCAAGTTCTAAACGCACTGCATGTAAAGCTTGGCGCTTAAAGTTTTTGAGTAATTCAAAAAACTCTGGGCTCGCTGATTTAGGCGGACGAGGACGACCACCATAAACCGGATCGCCAACTAACTCATGACCAATATGCGCCATATGAACACGAATTTGGTGAGTACGACCAGATTCCAGACGCAAACGTAAACGCGTATGAGCTCGGAACTTTTCAGACACACGATAATGAGTCACCGATGGGCGACCACCATGGATAACGGCCATTTGAGTACGTCTAGTTGCGTGACGTTCAATAGGTTCATCAACCGTGCCACCTGCCGTCATCGTGCCTAATACAATCGCTTCATACTCGCGAACAATATCACGAGCCTGTAATGCGGCAACCAAATGCGTTTGTGCTTCAACTGTTTTAGCAACAACCATTAGCCCTGTAGTGTCTTTATCTAAACGATGAACAATACCTGCTCTTGGTACATGTTCAATATCTGGACAATGGTATAATAAAGCATTCATCAACGTACCGTCTGCATTACCAGCGCCAGGATGAACAACTAAACCAGCTTGCTTGTTAATGACAATAATATGGTCGTCTTCATAAATAATATTTAAGTCGATATTTTGCGCTTTAGCACTCACTTCTTCTTCAAGTGTTGCCGTCACTTCTATCAACTGAGACTCGAAAACCTTTTCCCGTGGCTTGTCGACTGTGATACCGTCAATAGTAATTGCACCAGATAGGATCCATTCCTTGATGCGTGTACGCGAGTAGTCAGGGAACAAACCAGCTAATGCTTGGTCTAATCTCAGACCGGTTTGTGTTGCTGTGATCTCGCTTTTTAGATTAATCTCTTGTGTCATAGGAACCGTACCCCAGTTTAGGGGTCCAAAGTGAATGTGCTATCTGTTACAATCGGATGTTTTCTATTTTACCGTGAAATGGAAAAATTCTTAACAACAACTTAAAAAGAATTGAATTCAAGTATGTATAAAATTGCCCAAGGTGCCGCCCTAGTATTACTTTCACTGGCTATAACAGCCTGTAGTAGCAGTCCAGAAGACGATGATGTTGCCAGTAAAGCATCACCTGATGTCCTGTACTCTCAAGCAAGAACGTCAATGGAATTAGGTAATTACTCTAAAGCCGTTCGTTCACTTGAAGCATTGGACTCTCGTTTTCCATTTGGTCCGCACAAAACTCAAGTTCAATTAGACTTGATTTATGCGTATTACAAAATGGATGATGCTGCCTCAGGAGTTGCCAATATTGATCGCTTTTTACGCCTCAATCCAACGCATCCTAATATAGATTACGTCTATTATATGCGTGGTTTAACCAATATGCAGGCAGATAATTACTTATTTCACGATTTAATGAATATTGATCGTACCGATCGTGATCCAAAAAATGCTCAAGATGCATTTAAAGATTTTGATCGATTGATTAAATCGTATCCAAATAGCAAGTATTCTGCTGATGCACAACAACGTATGCAGTTCTTAAAGAACCGTTTGGCTAAATATTCAATTCAAGTTGCAGAATATTATATCAAAATGAACGCATGGAGTGCAGCTGCTGTTCGTGCTCAATCAGTTATGGAGAAGTTTCCAGGAACACCTTCAACTGAACGGGCATTAGAAATCATGGCTAAAGCGTATGACGAATTAGGTCAGGAAAAATTACAGCAAAACGTTAAAACTGTAATGAAAGCAAACTTTCCAGCTAATGAAATATTATCTAACTAGTCATCATTCATACTCTACGACTGTTAATTATTGTTTCACATTAAACGCTCTTTGGAGCGTTTTTTTATACCTGATTTATCTGCCTTGGCAATTTGAGTCTCTATATATTCAATATTTTTTACTTGTTATGGTAACCACACCAGTAAAAGAGGCACCATAACACCATTTACTCTAGTTACCATCATAGGAGTGAAGTATTTATTACACTATGGTACTTCGGCTGAATAACATTCGATACGCCCAAAATACATCCAAACAAATCGATTTTTGATATAAATATAAAAAACAGGTTGACTTAATGGGTCAAAATCCTTTAAATTGCGTCCGTCGCCCGAATAGCTCAGTCGGTAGAGCAGAGGATTGAAAATCCTCGTGTCCCTGGTTCGATTCCGGGTTCGGGCACCATATTTATATTGGTGGCGACAGCGACTAATAGAATAAAGTTATTTCTCGATACATGTTTTGCAGGTGTGGTGGAATTGGTAGACACGTCAGCTTCAGGTGCTGATGCTCGTAAGGGCGTGGAGGTTCAAGTCCTCTCACCTGTACCAAATAACTTTATCCGTTTTAACAAAAAGGCCTCGCATTGCGAGGCCTTTTTGTTTTTGTTGCCGGTATCACTTTGACGAGTGTTAAAGCCACATATTATTTAGCGGCTCAGGTAGCCTATCAACTGGATTACTCTACTGTATAGTTAATGTTCAGCTCGTTGGCTATAAAATCAGTTGAACGTTAACGCTACAATATCGCTATCTCGTTACGCTCTATCAAACAGTTTGTTCACTGACGAGTCTATCAACTCGCCAGAAAAATCTGCGACAACATAAAACAGCGATTACATCGGCTCAATATAATCCACCATTAACTGCACAGTTTGATTACCTCTAAACTCGTTCACATCAAGCTTATAGACCACACGAGCATGTTTAATGGTTGCATCAGGCCATATTGCTAAATCCACATTAAAAGCAATACCGTCTAACATCGCGTTGCCACATTCCGTTTCAAGTAATAATTTTAAGTGTTTTTCACCCACTATACGCTGCTGTATTACCTTGAATACACCATCAAATAGTGGTTCTTCAAACGACTGCCCCCATGGCCCTGCATTTCGTAATAAAAAGGCAGTATCAAGCGTCATTAACTGGCTCGATAACTCACCATCAGAGAGTAGCTCTCCCGTCAGCTGTTCATAATCTAATACTTCTCTTACCGCATCATCATAAGCTTGCTTAAACTGCTCAAACACATTTGCTTTTAACGATAGTCCTGCTGCCATAGCGTGACCACCAAACTTGGTTATCATTCCAGGAAAGCGACCATTAATGCGTTCGAGTAAATCTCGCATATGCAGGCCTTTAATCGAACGGGCAGAACCTTTTATTACACCATCACCCGCATCGGCAAACGCAATAACCGGACGATGATAACGATCCTTAATCCGTGAGGCCAAAATACCAATAACACCTTGATGCCAATCATCCTGAAAAATGGCGATGCCCCACGGTAAATCAGCTTCATTGAGTGACACTTTCGATAAACTTTTTAATGCCTCTTGTTGCATGCCCGTTTCAAGTTCGCGGCGCTCTTGGTTTAATCCATCTAATTCCGCTGCCATTCTTCTGGCTAACATGATGTCTTCACACAGTAAGGTTTCAACCCCTAGCGCCATTTCATCTAAACGCCCAGCTGCATTAAGTCGAGGCCCTACCGCAAAACCAAAATCAGCAGCAACAATTTTTTCAGGACTCCGTTTCGCCACCTCAAGCAATGCAGTAATGCCAACACGACAGCGGCCACTTCTAACTCGCTGCAAACCAGCATTAACGAGAATACGGTTATTAGTGTCTAACGACACAACATCAGCGACAGTACCTAAAGCGACAATATCAAGCAATGTGCCCAGATTAGGCTCAGTGATTTGCTGTTGTTGATACCAATTACGCTGCCTTAATTGCGCACGTAAAGCAGACATTAGATAAAACGCCACCCCAACACCGGCAATAGACTTACTGGCAAACTGGCAACCAGGCTGATTAGGATTAACAATAACATCAGCATTGGGCAAGGTGCTGCCAGGTAAATGATGATCTGTCACGACAACAGTCATTCCTAACAATTTTGCAGCTGCCACCCCTTCAATTGAAGATATTCCATTATCAACGGTAATGAGTACATCAGCATTTTTAGTAAAAGCCACCGCAACAATTTCAGGGCTTAAGCCATAACCATAATCAAACCGATTAGGAATAAGGTAATCAACATGTTTTGCCCCCATCATTTTCAGCGCCAGCATACATACACTAGTCGACGTGGCACCATCAGCATCAAAATCCCCAACAATCAAAATTGATTGCTGCGCAGCAATAGCATCCGCAATAATCACGGCGGCTTCTGCTAGCCCTTTCATACTATCTGGGCGTAATAACTTACTTAGCATTAATTCGCAGTTATCTTCATTGACGCCACGGCGAGCATAGAGCTGTTTCAATAATGGCGATAAAGAAGCGGGTAAATGACTATCATCAACCTGAGGACGACGGACTATTTTATGAGACAAAAGGCAACCTTAAACGGGTAATTAGAGAATAGAGCATAACAAAAAGGTGAGCCTAAGCTCACCTTGATTTTACGTTTTTAGCACACGCTGTACGACGTTGATTTACTAGTCTGATTTATAAATTCGATTCAATCGTACGTAATAAATCTGCCGGAGCTTGATAGCCAGGTACCATCACACCATTTTCTAAAATCAGTGCCGGTGTACCGTTAATCCCGAACGACATACCTAATTTATACTGGGCCGCAATATCAATATCACAACTTGCCGCTTTAACATTACCACCCGCTTTAGCTTCTGACATCGCTTTTAAAGGATCTTTAGCACACCATACCGCTTGCATCTCGTCTGCATTAGCAGAAGGAATACCTGCACGAGGATAAGCTAAATAACGAATAGTAATACCTAAATCATTATAGCCTTGCATTTGATTGTGTAGCTTGCGGCAATAACCACAGTCTACATCGGTAAATACCGTGACAACATGTTTCTCATTTTTCGCTTTGTAAACCAACATCTCATCTTCAAATGGCTTAAGTAACTCTATGCGAGGTCCAGCCAATGCAGCCTCGGTTAAGTTTTTCATGCCTTTATCCATGTCATACAAATTACCATGAATGAGTTTTGTGCCATCTTTGGTGACGTATAATACACCGCGGTCTGTTAGTGCTTGATATAAACCGTCGATTGGAGATTGTTGAATGAGCATCACGTTGACACCCAAGGTTTCAGTGAGTTTTTGCTTTAACGCTGATTCATTAGACACATCGGTCGCAGGTGCCGCTGACACAATAGGGGCAATAATAAGGCTGGCAACAAGGGCGAATGCTTTAGTTAACTTCATGGTAATTCCTATATTACACGGGTTCATAATCAATAGACCCGACTTCGTAAGCAAAACTTACAGATTTAATTTCGCTAACGCAACAAATACTCATAATCTTAAATGTAAGGATTTGAAACCTACAATGATACAGATCCTACTTAGCTAACCACGAGGATGATGTTGGCTATGTAGCTGCTGCAAACGCACTTTAGCGACATGAGTATAAATTTGAGTGGTCGATAAATCACTGTGGCCAAGTAATAATTGTACCACACGCAAATCCGCGCCATGGTTAAGTAAATGGGTAGCAAAAGCATGGCGTAACGTATGTGGTGATAAATGACATTGAATACCCGCCCTGGCCGCATACAATTTAATCCGATGCCAAAAGGTTTGTCTGGTCATCATTTGCCCACGACGTGAGGGAAACAATACATCTGACTGCTTCATACTTAATAGCTCGGCACGAGCAAACTTGATGTACTGCTCAACAGCTGTAATGGCCAGCTCACCTAAAGGGACCAAACGCTCTTTGCCTCCTTTACCCATCACCCTCACCAAACCTTGGCGTAAACTAATTTGCTCCATCGTTAAACTCACCAATTCGGTTACCCGCAGCCCTGTAGCATACAACAGCTCTAACATGGCTTTATCTCGGTACTCGATAGGATCATCAAGATTTGGCTCTGATAATAAATTATCTATTTGCGCCTCAGACAATGTATCCGGTAATTGACGAACTAACTTGGGCGACTTGATTAATGCTGTAGGGTCTTGGCTTATTTTCTGTTTAACTAATAAGTAAGCATAAAAACGTCGTAAACTACTGAGAAGTCTCGCTGTGCTACTTTTAGCAAATTGTTTATCAAAACGTTCAGCAAGATAGTCACGCAGTAAGGCCTGGTCAACTTGCAGCAAATCCTTACCTTTGGTCAAAACATAACGTTCAGCATTTTGTAAATCGGTACGATAAGATACCAAGGTATTATCACTTAGCCCGTTAGTTGACCACAAGTCATCAAGAAACTGGTTAATTAAGGGATCGGGTTGATAAGCAGGTTTGGCCAAAGCGGTATCCAATAAATAATAAAAAACGACGTTAGATAATCTATCATAACGTCGTTATATTGATCTGTTAATTATGATCTATTTAACAATTAAGCATCCGCTTTTTGAGCCTGATTTTGAGGTAAAAACAAACACACAATTGCCGTTAACGCAGTAGGTAGCAACCAAGCCATCCCCTCTGCATGCAGTGGCATAAAGTCAAGGAAGCTCATGTCCATGCCTGCCGTTTGTAACCCATCAAAGATACCGAAAAACAGTGCAACACTCAGCACGACTCGATGCGAAAAAGCAGGTCTAGCAAAGCGTTCTGTCAAAAAGGTTACCAATACCAATGCTATCGCAACGGGGTAAATAGTCATTAACACAGGAATACTGATGCTTATTAATTGCGATAAACCTACGTTAGCGACAGTGGCACATATCACACTTAATAAAACCACTAGTAACTGGTACGATAATTTTGGCATTAATTCATTGAAGAATTCAGAGCAGGCTGTAACTAAGCCAACGGCCGTCGTTAAGCAAGCAAGCGTTACAACCGTTGACAGCATTAAGGTACCAATATTACCAAAATGATGAGTCACATAGTTTGTTAAAATTTGGCCGCCATTGTCTGCACCAATAGCAAAATCGCCTGCTGAAGCACCAAGATAAAACAACGACACATACACAAACGCTAAACCACCAGCAGCAATAAATGCTGCACGAACTAAATACTTAGTTTGATCGGCGGCATCGTTTACGCCTTTTTTGCGTAACAAATCGATGATTAACATACCAAACATCAATGATGCCAAGGTATCCATGGTGTTATAACCTTCAATAATTCCTTTGGTTAATGGACTATTAATATATTCACCGACCGGAAGGTTCACCTCTGCGCCAGGAAGAATAATCACTGAACTGGCTAACCCCACCAAGAGTAAAATCAATACTGGCGTAAGTATTTTACCTACGCTATCGAGTAATTTTCCAGGAAATAAAGATAAAAACATCACAATGGAGAAAAACACCAAAGTATAAATAAGTTGCGCAATACTAAACTCTTTGCCGCCAAGCATCATTAACGCATCTGGATTACTAATAAAAGGTCTCGCGCCAATTTCGAACGCCACCAACGCAGTACGTGGGGCCGCAAATGCTGGGCCAATGATAATATAAATCGCAATGGCTAATGCTGTGGCAGCAAACGCAGGTAATAGTGCCATCACTTTACCGTTAGCTTTCGCAACGGCAATTAACCCTATCAGTGGCATACCCACTGCGGTAATTAAGAAACCGAACATCGCAAAAGACATATTCTCGCCAGCAAGCATGCCAGCAAAAGGTGGGAAAATTAAGTTACCCGCACCTAAAAAAAACGCAAAGGTCATAAACCCTAACCCTAGCGTATCAGTCACACTCATTTTAGTTGTTTGCACTACTAGCCTCGTTTTATTGTTATGTTTTTTAACAAACCTAATTGATTACGCCATAATTAGCTACTGCTGAGCTGAACGAACAATAAATTGTAAAGTTAAAAATACACTTAGAAAATAGTAAACTTTGTTAAGAGAGTAACGAAAATGACTCGCTAGCTCAGTATTCAGCATGACATCCCTGTCAGATAGCCTTAATTAGACTTTTTACTCGATTTTACGAGTAAAAAAGCGCGCAAACTAATATCAAATATCGCCTTAATACTCAAGCACCAGCCCCCTAAACAATTAAAAAAAACTATTTAGTTACGATTTATGGCAAGACTTGTGTACATATCCACCACATCTATGATTTTAAAGTTAATTTGTCGTAACAAAAAGTCAACGGTACAGGTCAGAAGGAATTAACACGCGACAGTAAAAATCAAAGCGGTTATGATCTTATTCGAGTAGTTCATACAATCGAAAGAGTAATCAATTATCTATGTCTTTTACGTTTAAGCAATTTCATATCGATGATCAACAGTGTGGTATGGCCGTCAGTACTGATGCAGTTTTACTCGGTGCTTGGGCTGAGCTAACTCAATCAAGGCATATTCTGGATATTGGTGCAGGAAGCGGTTTGCTCAGTTTAATGGCAGCACAACGTAGTCCTCGCCACACGAGTATTATTGCAGTAGAAATAGACAATGCAGCCGCAAAGGCTTGCCAATTTAATATTAAACAAAGCCCTTGGTCAGAGACGGTGCAACTCTTTCACGGTGCTATTCAAGACTTTCAACAACTGCACAAAAAGAATGATGAGCCATTATTCGACCATATTATTTGTAATCCTCCCTACTTTGAGCAGGGCACACAAGCCAAAAATAGCGCACGAGCTGACGCCAGGCATACTAATACTTTGCCCTTTGCCGAATTGCAGAGCGTGATTAGCCAATTACTTGCTCCGCAAGGCACGGCAAGTGTTATTTTGCCACTGCAAAGTCTAGCCAGTTTTACTCAACAACTTAACACTTATGGTCTATTCGTTGCTAAGCAGCTTGATATCATTAGCATTGAAGGAAAGGTAGCTAACCGATCAATATTGGCAATCCAGCACTACCCAACAACAACTGAACCACAAACACTCACTCATCCTGCTGTTGAAACTCAGTATCATCAAATGACGATCCGCGACAAACAAGAGCGATATAGCGAAACGATGATAGATTTATGCCGCCCATTCTACTTAAAGCTTTAGCCTGCTCAATAGGTCAGCTATAATACTCAACTATTTTTCAGCGAGACCAGCGCATGCAATTTGAAGATTTCCAGCTCGACCCTAGCTTATTAGAGTCACTCAAGGCCATGGGACACAACACCCCTACCACCATTCAGCAGCAAACTATTCCATTGGCCATGGATCAGCGGGATATTTTAGCGCGTGCGCCAACTGGCACCGGTAAGACGGCCAGTTTTTTACTGCCTGCTTTACAGCACCTTATTGACTTCCCTCGTCGTTTTGAAGGCCAAGCACGTATTTTGGTGCTAACGCCAACGCGTGAATTAGCCAGTCAAATTCATCGTTATGCAAGTCATTTAGCCACTGGGCTTGAGCTTAATATCGTGATTATTACTGGTGGTGTTCCATATGGCCCACAAGAAGAAGCACTTGCAGACAATGTTGATTTATTAATCGCCACCCCAGGTCGATTAATGGAATACCTAGATAAAGACAAATTTGACGCCACTGAAGTTGAAATTTTAATTATTGATGAAGCTGACCGCATGCTTGATATGGGTTTCTCATCAGTAGTGCAATCAATTGCCATTGAAGCTCAAGGCCGCAAACAGAACATGCTGTTTTCTGCCACGCTTGAAGGTAATGGGGTTAACCGTTTCGCTCGCGACTTATTAACCGATCCCGTAATGGTCGATGTTGAAGCGCCACGCAGTGAAAAAGCTAAAGTACACCAATGGGTTCACTTGGCCGACGATCAAGCACATAAATTTGCATTGTTATGCCATATTCTTCAACAAGAAAATGTTACGCGCACCATTGTGTTTGTTAAAACTCGCGAAATGGTCGCCAGCCTTGAAGGCTTATTACTAAAAGCCAATATCCCATGTGCATTTATGCGCGGCGATATGGAACAGAAAAAACGTTTCCAAGCATTGGGTCGTTTTTCTAAAGGCGAAGTTAATGTACTTTTGGCGACAGATGTTGCAGCTCGAGGAATCGATGTTGATGACATTACTCATGTGATTAACTTTGACATGCCACGTTCTGCTGACGCCTATGTTCATCGAATTGGCCGTACCGCTCGCGCTGGCGCAAAAGGAACCGCAATATCACTAGTTGAAGCGCACGATATGCGTATTGTGTCTAAAATTGAACGATACATTGAGATCCCACTGAAACGTCGTGTGATTGAAGAACTTCGTCCTAAACACAAAGAAGCTAAAGTGCCTGGTAAGAAAAAAGCCAATGCAAAAGATGCTCGAGTTAAATCGAAAAAATATAAGAAAAAGTAACTTTTAGGCAGCTTTTTGCAGTGTCCTAAAACACATTGACCAACTAGTATTAAAGCGAATTACTCAGTGATTCGCTTTTTTTATCCCTAAAGCGCTATATATCATCATTAACTAGACCGAATACCGCCACAAAGTGTCAAGATATGTCAATTTATGCACAAAAAACACCCACCAACAAAATAGACTCTAAACCATTAATGGCTATGGATTAATACTTTCATACTGTATTTTATTCTTGCTAAAACATATCAAAAAAACCAACTTATTAAGCATTAATCGTAGAATCATAAAAAACACAAATTTTTGAAACATTTTATTTACATCAGGCTATTTAGATAAACGTCATACTCTGTTAATTTAGATGCAATGAGTAATAAAATGAATCTGAATGAACATGTTAGCCAACGAAGTTAACTGTCTTTAGCATTATTTCAGCATGGATACGCAAAAGAAATGATAAAAATCATACTAAGAAGATTGTCACCACTCTTGATCATTATTGTATTTGTTGGGCTAGCCCTGGCACTTATTAGCACCCAAGAGACACCCGAGCAAAAAGATGAAGCCATCAGTGTACCGATAATTGATGTACAAACTGTTACGCCGCAAACCTTATCGCTTAACTTACCCTCCTATGGTGTGGTTAACCCTAAATATAAAACTCAACTTGTCACCGAAGTTCAAGGGCGCATGCTAAGTATTTCAGCCAATTTTGTTGCCGGTGGCGTAGTTAAAAAAGGCGAGCAACTAGCCATTATCGAACCATCTGATTACGAAGCTGACCTTATTCAGGCCGAAGCGACTGTCGCACAGGCCACTGCAGCATTAAATGAAGAGAAAGCCCGCGGTGTTGTGGCTAAAATTGAATTTAAAGATTTTGGTAAAGGCTTACCGCCAGAACTTGGGTTACGTATCCCACAACTGAAAAAAGAACAAGCCAACGTCAAGTATGCAGAAGCGGCATTAGCCCGTGCACAACGTAACTTAGCCCGCACCGTTATTCGCGCACCATTTGACGGCATCATTAAGGCCCGCAATGTCGACTTAGGCCAATATGTCACGTTAGGCACAAATTTAGGTGAACTATACGACACCAGTATCGCCGAAATCAGATTGCCGTTAGCAAATGAAGATCTCGCTTATTTAGAGTCGGTCGATAATCCTGAAACAGCAGTCACACTCACAGCATTGCTGGCGGGTAAACAAGTCTCTTGGCAAGGCAATATAGTGCGCAGCGAAAATGTCATCGACGAACAAACTCGCATGGTCTATTTGGTAGCAGAAATTCATGATCCCTATTTGCGTAACAACAAAACCGAAGGCCAACTACCTTTAAAATACGGCAGTTTTGTTAATGCCGTGATCACAGGTCGAACCGTTAATGATGTGGTAAAACTACCTCGCCATGTAGTACGAAATGGTCAGGTTGCTGTAGTAAGTGCCGACAATATTATCGAAATACGCCCAGTGAATATTATTCGTTCAGACGTTGACTCCATTTATATTCAAGGCAGTTTCAAAGCGAATGAGCGCGTATCAACCACTAGCATCAACAGCTTAAACTCTGGACAAGCCATTAAAGTACTTGGTGAAGAAACCAAAACTGAACCAGTCGATACTGACACCCAAGCCGCTACGACTGCAGGTGAATAATAATGGATACTAATAAAGGAATTATCGCCTGGTTTGCTCGCAACAGTGTCGCCGCCAACTTACTGATGGCAGCCTTGCTTATTGGCGGTTTGTTTAGTGCGGTGCTTATTAATAAAGAAATTTTTCCAACGTTTGAACTAAATCTCATCAATATCAATGTGGCCTATCCTGGCGCTGCGCCACAAGAAATTGAAGAAGGGATTAATATAAAAATAGAAGAAGCTATTCAAGATATTAGCGGCATTAAAAAAGTGACGTCTGTTGCCAGTGATAGTGTTGGCTCGGTGACGATTGAAGTCGAAGACGGCTACGAAGTGCAGCAAGTACTAGATGAAGCAAAACTGCGTATTGATGCCATTGCGACCTTCCCAGATAACATCGAAAAACCCAACATTTATCAAATAAAGCCAGAAAACAATGTCATTTGGGTGTCTGTCTATGGCGACATGACGCTACATGACATGAAAGAAATGGCTAAAGCGATCAGAGACGACATCACCGATTTACCTGCCGTCACTCGTGCAAAAGTCACTGGTGTTCGAGACTATGAAATTGGCATTGAACTGTCTGAAGACAAGTTACGCGAATATGGCATTACATTTACTCAAGTCGCTTTAGCGGTACAAAACTCATCGATTGATTTACCCGGCGGTTCTATTCGGGCCCAAGACGGTGACATCTTGCTGCGTACTAAAGGCCAAGCTTATACTGCTGATGACTTTGCCCAAATTGTGGTAGAAACTCGCGCAGATGGCAGCCGAATTATGTTACCGCAAGTCGCTACCATTAATGATGATTTTGAAGAGCGTTTAGAGTACACCCGCTTTAACGGTAAACCTGCTGCCGTCATTGAAATTACCAGTATTGATGATCAAAATGCGTTAGATATTTCATCTCAAGTTAAAGCCTACGTTGCTGAACGTAAAAAAAGCTTACCAAGCAATATTCAACTTGATACCTGGGGTGATTTAACTCACTACTTGCAAGGTCGTTTAAACATGATGTTGTCGAACATGTTTTATGGCGCCCTGCTAGTGTTTATTATTCTGGCTTTGTTCTTAGACCTTAAACTCGCTTTTTGGGTAATGATGGGCTTACCGGTGTGCTTTTTGGGCACCATGTTATTAATGCCAATTGAACCGTTTAACATGTCGATTAACATGTTGACCTTATTCGCGTTTATTCTGGTGCTGGGGATAGTCGTCGACGATGCAATTGTCATCGGCGAAAGTGCCTATACCGAATTAGAAGAAAACGGCCACTCGTTGGATAACGTCGTAAAAGGTGTGCAAAAAGTAGCCATGCCCGCCACATTTGGGGTACTCACCACTATTGCGGCCTTTATCCCGATGATTATGGTGTCTGGGCCCATGGGGATTATTTGGAAATCCATCGGTATGGTGGTGATTTTGTGTTTAGCATTTTCGCTGATCGAATCAAAACTGATTCTACCCGCGCATTTGGCCCACATGAAAATCAAAAAACGCACTACACCGACTAACATTTTCTCGCGCTTTAAATTTGCCCTTAATGAATGGTTACAACACTTTATTCATAATACCTATCGTCACTTTTTAGAACGTTGTATTACGCGACGATATAGCGTGGTGGCGGTGTTTATTGGGGTACTGATTTTGTCGCTTGCATTAGTGCAAAGTGGCAAAGTACGCTGGGTTTTCTTCCCTGATATTCCATCAGATTTTATTCAAGTCCAGCTTGAAATGGAAGAAGGTAGCTCTGAGCAGAACACCCTAAAAGTACTGCAACAAGTTGAGGATGCGTTATATAAGATGAACGCCAAACTTGAAGAGCAATACGGTTACCCAATGGTAAAACACAGCTATATCGAACTTAGTTCACGCAGCAGTGCGTTTGTGTTTACTGAACTGACTAAAGGCGAAGACCGTGAAATCGACGGCGTCGCAATTGCGGAAGAGTGGCGTAATCAATTACCTGAGTTATTGTCAGTTAAAAAGCTTAACATCAATGCCAGTACCAACGATGCCGGTGGTGATTTGTCGTTTCGCTTAACCGCAACTGACTTAGACCAGTTATCTGAGGCCGCTAAGGTACTTAAAGCAAAACTAGCCACTTACGAAGGCGTGTATGATATTACCGATAACTTCTCATCGGGTTCACATGAGATCCGCTTAAACATTCGTCCAGAAGCCGAAGCGCAAGGATTAACACTGTCAGATTTAGCTCGCCAAGTCCGTTACGGCTTTTATGGTTATGAAGCCCAACGTATTTTGCGTAATAAAGAAGAAGTGAAAGTCATGGTACGTTACCCACTTGAGCAGCGCCGCACTGTGGGCGATCTTGAAAACATGCTTATCCGCACCCCGTCAGGCGCAGCGGTACCGTTTTCAACGGTAGCCAATATCGAACTGGGTGAGTCGTATGCATCGATCACCCGAGTTGATGGTCGCCGAGCAATTACCATTAGTGCCAATGTGAATAAAAACAATGTTGAGCCATCTAAAGTGGTCGCCGAAATTCAGGAAGACTTTTTACCTGAACTTACCGCGCGCTTTCCAAAAGTGGCTTCAGCTTTAGATGGTGGCAGTTTAGATGAGCAAAATGCCATGCTGGGTTTAGCCCAAGGCTTCTTTTTTGCCATGTTCACCATTTATGCTTTAATGGCTATCCCTTTAAAATCGTACACACAACCGTTAATCATTATGTCGGTGATTCCGTTTGGCATGATTGGCGCCTTGTTTGGCCACTATATTCTTGGTTTATCCATGAGCGTGTTAAGTTTGTGCGGAATTGTGGCATTAGCCGGGGTTGTGGTAAATGACTCGTTGATTTTGGTCGACTTTGTTAACCGCGCTCGCGAAGAGGGCAAATCGATAATGCAATCGGCTATCGATTCTGGTTGTTACCGTTTTAGAGCCATTATATTAACCTCGCTCACCACTTTTGTTGGCTTAGTGCCGATTATTATGGAAAAAAGCTTACAGGCTAAAATTGTTATCCCAATGGCCACATCGCTCGCATTTGGTATTTTATTTTCGACCGTAGTGACGTTAATTTTGGTGCCAATTTTGTACATCATTTTGGATGATATAAAACGCTTGTGGCAACGATTTTTTATTTGGTGGTGGCAACCTAAACCTGCTGAAAGTGAATTCAGATCTGACGAGCACCATTAATTGAATTAATCCCAATTGTTAACAAAAAACAGAGCTAACTCAGCTCTGTTTTTTTTGCAGTAAAATCTGCGAGCTGAGCAACATAGTCACCATTAAAATTCAGCTAAAATGACCGCTATAATCTCTATGAAAGAAAGCCTGACATGAGCGACACAACTTTACCGATACCCACCTCACCTATACCAACCTTAGTTTACGATATCGGCAAGCACCGTTATCTCAACATTACCGCCAGGTGCACTTTAAGATGCCAATTTTGCCCCAAACATAATGGCTCAAATCAAGTACACGACTATGACTTATCACTCACCCGACGTATTACTGCTGAGGACCTGTTGCCCTTGTTAGGCGATGTTAATGAGGTTGAAGAATATGTCTTTTGCGGTTTTGGTGAACCGACCTTAAACCTTGACTGCTTACTGCAAGTTGCTCATGCAATAAAAGCACAAGGCGGTAAAGTACGCCTAAACACTGATGGCCTGGGTAATCACTTTCATCGACGCAATATTTTGCCAGAGCTCAGTCAATGCATCGACAGTTTGTCTATTTCGCTTAACGCCGACACACCTAAAAGCTATCAACAGCATTGCCGCCCTAAGCTTGCCAATTCGTACACTGCATTACTGGATTTTATTAAGCTTGCACCTCATTACATCCCTCTCGTTCAAGTAAGTGCCATTAACGGACTCGCAAATGTCAACATTGACCGCTGCCGCGATATCGCACAACAAAATGGCGTAGTATTTAAACAACGGGAACTCGATAACATTGGTTAAACAAATAGCGTCTAATCGCAGCTAGACGTTTTCGCCACTGCCGGCTTCATGCTAGTATTGCCATCAAGAGAATGCTAAAAAAGTGGCACCATGTCTAAACACAAAGCAGTGAGTTCTTCAAACTCGTTATTAATTTCTTCACAGGCAACTCATTGGTCGCAACAGCATATTCTTTCGCTGCTAAGCCAATTGATTATTTTATTAATAGCAGTGTTTATTGTCACTAGTATGGTGGTCAATTTAGGCGAGCGTCGCCTACAAGAAGATTGGGCAGACCAACGCTATAGTGAATTACAAACTGTCGCGTCCTTAGCGTCTGACAAAGTGTCATTTTTGCAGTTTAGAACCCAAATCATCGCCAAAGGTGAGTTACTGCGCCAATATCTGCAAAACCCATCAGAAAAGCTACAATTAAAAACCATCGAAAACTGGGATTCATTAACTAACAATATTCCAGAACTGCTTGGGTTGGCATTGTTTAACCCTCAAGGACAACTCCAGTTTGCCACCACCGGTAGTTTCAATAACATGCAACTTCCCGCGGTATTATTAGGCTCGGGCAGAAATATGGGCGGCGACGACATTTACACTTCACCCATGGCATTTACTCCCATTAATGGCATCTTAGAGCCCTATTTTTATCAGTTATCATGGATAGAAAATCCAGACCAAAGTATCAAAGGGTATTTAGTCACTTACAATTCGATCGTTAAATTACTTGAAACTATAAAACCGGCTTTTTTTAATCAAAATTCACCATTGCTCATGCTGGATACTCAAGGCTTCCTCTATGCAGGAGCCAACCAACCTGCACCACTAGACAATATGCCCGATGCACTTGGAGCAAGTTTAAAGCAGTCTTACCCAGAATTGTGGCGAGTGATGGCTATGAATAACTTTGGCCAGTTTCACAGCCATGATGCCACTTTCGTGTATTTAAAAGTCGAGTTAACCAGTCAATATGAGACTAAAAGAGAATACTTTTTATTGTCTTATATTCGCCATGACGACATTGCCACTCGTTATGCACAATGGCGAATTGTAGTCATTATCGCTGGATGTCTCATCGCACTGTTAGCCAGTTTATTGATTATACTAAGACATCGATTTGTACTCGAGCGACGCGCAAAGCAAAATAGCGTTCAATTGAGCAACGGTTTGTTTAACAGCGAATTAAGCTGCTTAATCGTTAATGATAACGGTCGAATCCAGAGCATTAATGCCAAAGCAGCTGCGGCATTATCTTTGCCAGTTGACGCTCTTAAAGACCGCAGTTTACAACGAGTGTTACACCTTGATGATGATCGCTTCAATCACATTAAAGAGACGTTAATTGAGAATAAGCAATGGCATGGTGAGATCAGTTTAGAAACGCTTAATAGTAGTATGTTGCAAACCCATATTCGCAGTAAAAAATGCCCTAACAGTAATGAGCATTATTGGTTAGTGACATTTGAAGACATTACCGCATTATTTGAAAGCCAGCGCCAAGCCTATCTCTATCAATTAATGAGTAGCGGAGCGGTTGCTACGGCACTCACCGATGCCAATGGATTAATAGTAAAATGTAATAACCAATTTGATAACCTGATGTCTTTACACGGAGACACCAATATTTCGATCACTGAATTACTCGGCGATGAGTTGAAAAATCAATGGCAAAATATTAGTGCACAAATTAGCTTGCAAGGAGAGTGGACTGCGCAAATTATGCCATTTAACCACAGTCGTTATGAGCATTGTTTAAAAACGACGCTAGCAGGCCAGCTGACATTTGAAGGTGATATTGAATACCTTATTTGCACATTTGAACAGACAACCCCAACGGTGTCGGCCCAAAGTAGTAGCAACGTCATTGGCCATAGAAGTGCCATAGTGTTACGTTTAAATGAGCTAGAAAATTATTTTTTCAAACTTAGCGAGCTCACTAAAGAACATTCAAGCTTACTGGTAATGGACATTAACCCAGAAGGGATTTTCAGTAACATGGGTAACATGAGCCAGCTTGAAAAGCGCCAAAAAGACATTGAGCTACAATTATTGATTGAGTTACCGCTTAATTACCAAATAGCACAATGGCAGCTCGGAAAGCTCGTTATCTTACTAACCGAAACAAATGCAAACTCTGCACATCAATATGCGATTAATATGCTTCAAAGTCTTGAAGAAAAGAATTTAGGTGAAGGGATTAACATTGGTATCGCCAGCTATTTGCAGCCACAAAGTTTGGATACATACCTTGCTAACGCTGAAATAGCCTTAAAAAGAGCTAAACAATCTGTTGACCAGAACATTTGCCAAGCCTTTACTCGTCCTACGAATAAACAAAGTAGCACTTAAAGTAACAATTAAAGTAATAACCGCCGTAAAATTGATAGATTAAATCACCTGACGCAGTATTGTGTAACGTCAGGTGATATTCAATTTGCACGGTTGTTTAATCAATGGATAATGCCCATTCATTGGGCTACTCGATGAACATCAACATACTATTATGGTGTCCAACCTAATCTTAAGCGTGTGGTTTCGGATGACTCACCACTTCAGGAAGGATCTCATCTGATTCGAGCCTGAAAGGCTGAACATTATCAGGTAGTTTACTTTCAGTAATTTCAACAATGCTTGAACGATTCATGGTCACTTTAAAGCGAGCATATTCAGGTTGTTGCTTTCCGTCACGTAACACCGCAACCAAATTGACTTGATAACGACGTTCAACAGACTCATTACTAATATTACCTTCACTTTCTGAGTATATTTTAGCTTTTCCTCGCTCTAAATGGCGGGCAAAAGGCACTAAACTGAAGTTCACTTGCTCTTGAATTTGTGAATAATCAGCCTCAAAAGGCTTATTTGCCACCTTAGTCGCAATACGATAATGCAGTACTTCCGAATCCACTTTATTCTGGCTGTGGCGTTGCCTCATAATATCTGCCACCGTTTTGGGAATATCTTGGCTGCGCATGAATTCGAGCCAAACTAACTGCTTAGCCACCACGGTTTGAGTAGTGGTATCCCGTAAAATACGGCTCCATCTTGGACGACCGCGTTGGATAAGCCGCCACATCGCATTACGAAAATCCTCTTTAAAGATTTCCCTGAAACCATAAATAACCGCTAACGTCAGCAACAAGGTCAAGGTTAAGCCATTAAAGAAACCTTGCGCTTTTATAATCAATGCCGATACCACCAACATCACCAACCCAGTGGCGACGCCAGTAACAAATTTCTTTAACCCTACTCCAAGCGGTTTTAATTCTTCTTTTAATACTACGCCTTGTTGAATGAGTCGACGCAATAGCAACATCTTATTTGAAATACGGTTAGCGTCTTGCTGGGTTTGCATAGAGTTATATTTGCATACTTGCTCGCGGTAGTGATTCTCGTTACGGCATAAATTGAGCACTTTTTCTTTAACATCACTATAGTCAGCACTTCTAGGACTACGTGCCAATGTCTTTAATAACTGCTGCTCACAAAACCAAGACAAGTAATTATCGGCATGCTCAAAATAAGATTTCCACTTAGGATCATTCGGTTCATTGCGTCGAAACTTTTTCAATAGTTGCGCAACCACATCACAAAGCTCATCTAAAGCAGGATAAAATTCATTTAATTCTAGTTTTTGGTGTAACTCTTTAACGTCAGTTTCAATGGCGACAGCAAATTGATAAGCGAATAAATTGAGGTATAAACGAAACTCTTCTAAGGTGCGTTTATTTAAACTGACGAAACGGGACTGAACTAAGGGTAAATGCAGCCCTTTAGAATAATAAGAACGACGCCCAAGAATACTACTGTGATAATAATCCTCTTCATCTAAGGTATGCGAACCAATACCCATTTCTGTTGGCAAATAAAAATACAGGTCAAATACCCGTTGATCACCAGGGCCCATTTGATGACTGAACTTTATTGATAACGCTTCTTCTTGTTTTACTTTAACTTTTGCCACTATATATTTCACACACCTTTTAAAATTGACACATAACTACTATACCGCAATGGGAATATTAAGCTAAAAGTTAATTTTTTCAATCAAAATCAATCGGAAGTATTGGCTGATAGTAACTGACAGGACCAGATGTTATTACTTGGCAGAAATTTTAACGTTGCTCTCGTCAATGTATTATCTAAGTCAATTACCTGAATCTGCTGAGATACGCTAGAACCAGCCATTAAGTGGTGAGCAGAAACACCATATTCATTTCGTAAATATGGTTGCAGCCGACTGTTTTGTTGCCAACTGATAGGTTGCAGTGTTAACGCTAAATGATAAGTAAATGAGCCAATATCAACCTGTTTAACCTTACCTAATAGTTGAGCAATTTCGGTAACGTCTGTTGCGGACTCGAGTTTATAAGTCATCTGAGCTTGATGGTGATCAATGTCTAGCATTAACCATAAATTGCTTTTATCAACCGTTAACGACGACTCTCCTTGTTGACTGAAATAACCATCGGCATGGCAATTGAAATACCAAACATTATGGGTATTTGCAATGCGATTAAGCACACTGGTAGCAATGAATATAATGAATAGAAAACTTAATACAAAAAAAAGTTTGCCGCGTTTAGACTGTAGTAATCGGCGTATTTTAATATGTAATAATAGGGTTCTTAATCTAGCCACAAATGTGTACCTTTTGTAGCCATTGCTGGGTGATAAATGGCGTACCCATATTATCGATACTGACTTTGATACTATTAATTAATGGTGTCGCTTCACTGGAGTCGGTTAAAGTGAAACTCATATAATCTTGATTGGCCGACAAAGCAACGTGAATGGAATCCCAGCGAATATTGTGACAAAGCCGTAGTTGCGATGATAAGCAGTCCGCATGCAAAATGGCATCTTGCTGATTATTATTGCCAAACACAAACAACTGAACAATACGTCCATCAGGGCTTAGCACTTGTCGCAATACATCGGCTTGAGCAAACTCTGGAGGGCTAAGCTTAGAGTAAACAAATAATAATACACATAGTAGAATAATAATAATAAACAGATACTGACCTAAAGATAATAGCCGTTCAGGTAATTCCAAGATTTTAGTACGCTTAGCGGTTGCAGTTGAATATAAAATCACCCCCTGTTCAGGTACATATTCAATAAGGTTGGTATGGCGCTTACACATGTAATTAATAATTTTGCCGATAATATCGAGTAGTTCAGCATGAGATAATTGATGAGGACAGTCGCCTGAAATGGCCACTGTTTCAAGCATAGATAAGGGAACGACTTGACCACGATGCAGGACTAACTGGCTCAGAATCCAATACTCGTGATCATTTAAATGCCACTGGGCTGCCGTGGTCTGATCGACCAACAAACGTTGTGTATTGTCGAACCAACAACATCCTATTTGCATCGCCCTGTCTCAGTGTATCGACTGATTCAAAAAGTATACTCTCAAAGTGAGAGTTTAATGGATGTTAAGCCAGCTATCCTCCGGATAATATTGCTAATTCGTGAACCAGTCCGCGAATATAGCGATTATTTGCGCAAGGTATAATTGCATAATATTGAATATAGAAATTGCTAATTCATATTATTGTTGATTCATATTATCCTTGATTCGCCCAGTTTAAAATGGGAAAGGTTAAGACCATAGTCAATACAGAGCTAATATTATTGCTGGTGATCGCGCTGGCAATAGCAGAAATTGAGCCATCAATAGCAAGCTGATTAAAAGTAAAATCAACCTAATTAGCGATGAATAACGGTTGGATGTATATTGACAAGCGAGTGGATGCCTTAGTGTACTACCGATTGAATAAGTAAGTTACGGCTTAACAATGGCTCAATAGTCAGTGTTTTTGGTATATAGGTAAGACAATATTACAGCTAACAGCCCATAAAAAAAGCTGGCAAAGCCAGCTTTCTGTTACTTACACTCAAGTGAACTAGGCTTTAGATTAGTCACTTAAAATGCGTAAAGTAATGTCATGTTTGTTTCAGTATCAGTGCTTTCTTTGTCATCAAGCGGTTCACTGTTATAACGCACAATAACGGCAAATTTCATCGCTAGAGCACCTACGATATTGGCAGTTAATGAAGTTTCAGAACGCGCATCTAATTTACTACCCCAATCGGCAATAAATTTCTGTTGGAACTTAGATAAATCACTGATCTTGGTTTGGAAATCAATCACCGCGTGAGCAACAACGCTGTCGTCGCTATCATAACCTTCTGCCAGTGCTGATTCTTCATCAAGTTGTTGGTAAATATAACCAGGACCCGCCTCCGCTTTTAAAGACATTCTGTCGGTATCAATAAAACGGTAACCATAACCAGCTGACGTCGTTGAAGTGAAATCATAACCAGTGAATGGATCAACTTCATAGTTAGTGTTAGCAAACAAATAGCTCAAATCATTAATTTGATAGTCGCCTTGCACACCAAGAAAATAACGCTTTGCAGTCACTTCTTCGGTATCTTCTTTGTATAATCCTTCAAACACATACTCGTTTTCCCAGTCACCTAATTCTTGTTTCAACGCTAGGCGCGCTTTAAACGAAGAAGTATCGGTATTACCTGTGGTTAAAGTCGCACCTAATTCTGCTTCACCAGCAAGAGTGGCATCACCTTCAACAAACTCACTTCCAGCATGTGCTGCAAATGGCATGGTTAGTGTAATAGCTGCAGTAAGTAGCAGTTTTTTCATGTCATTTCGTCCTTTATTTACGATTTACAAAATCTAATGGGGGGTCATGCGCTTAAAATTCCCACGCATACTAACACTTTGATCGCAGAATTGAAAAATAGTCATCCCCTTAAGCGTTAAGCAACAAGGCTCTTAGCCTGCCAACGGCCACTGCGCCAACGCCACAACATCGCCACCCCTCTAACCCACTCATCAAGCGCTAAGGCAGCCCAAATACCCAATAAACCATACTCTAAATGGATCCCGAGATAATAAGCACCTGGTACCGCGATACACCACATTGAAAATAAGCCCATAAAAAACGGAAACTTGGCATCGCCGCTAGCTCTTAACGCATTAATCACCACTAAATTAAAAGTTCTACCGGGCTCCATAACTAACGTGAGTACAAATAATTGCCCCACAAGGACAATAATGTCCTGTTCATCAGTAAACAGACCGACAAGGTTAGGTCCCCATATTGCAACGAATAAAGCCACAACACTGGTAACAATCAAACCCAATTTTAATGCGCGATACATTTGATGCTCTGCAGCTTTTAATTGCTTAGCACCCACCATATGACCAATAATAATTTCGTTACCTATGCCTATCGATAGCCCGAACAATAAGATAAACATACAAATTTGAAAATATAATGACTGCGCCGCTAAGGCTTTATCACCCATTAAGCCAACAAATGAAGTGACGACCATAAATTGCAGCATCCACGAGACGTTTTCGCCGGCGGCAGGTAAACCAATGTGAAACACTTTTTTTAGCATGACTTTATCTGGACGCAAAATACTCGGAATGTGTAATGGTATTTTGGTATAGCGTACAAACAACACCATCATAATGCTCACACCCACTAGTCGCCCAACAACAGTACTAATCGCAACCCCTGCTACACCCATTTGTGGCAAACCAAACCAACCATAGAGCAATAATAAGTTGCCGATAAAGGTGATCACATTCATCGATAATGTTACCCACATAGCTTGCTGGGTAAAACCATGAGCCCGCATTCCGGCCGCTAAGCACATGGCCATCGCTTCGGGAATTAAACACAAACCGACAATTTGTAAATACAATTTACCATCGGCCATAAGCTCCGCAGGTAAGTTCATTAGATTCAACATCATGGTTGAGCCGGTTAAAATACCTACCGCTGCGACCAAACCAACTAAAAAATTGAATCCGATAGATGAATACACTACGGCACTGGCTGCAGCTTTATTATTAGCCCCTAAATACTGAGTAATGACAACACTAGCGCCAATACTGACGAAACTAAATAACGTAATGGCCAGTTCAAACACCATATTACCAACCGATAGCGCCGCCACACCTTGATACGACACATGGCTTATCATAAAAGTATTAATTGCTGCCGTTAAAAAGTGCAAAGCAAAGTCGACGAACAATGGCCAGGTCAGTGAAAATAAGGATAAAGGTGCATTCGGCTTAACAAGCATATAATGAGTTCAACTATTAAAGATGGCTAACGGAATAAGGTTATATCAATAAATGATGACGTTTTTGCGTCAATTTTTAAGGCGAGGATGATGCTAGATAGCGTTTAAAAAAACAACGTTTTTCGTTATTAATTTACAAAAAAATCAGCTCATTCAAAAAATGAGCTGATTTGCTGTTTTAACGTAAAAAAGGTTTACATGATTTTAGGGTCAAGTTCACCAGATTGATAAGCTTTATACATTGCTTGTAGTGACTTAGGCTTAATTTTAGAGGCCATACCCGCACAGCCAAATGCTTCATAACGAGTCGTACAAATGTCAGCCATCGCTTCCATTGATGCTTTTAAGAATTTACGCGGATCAAATTCTGCAGGATGTTCAGCTAAGAATTTACGCACTGCACCCGTTGATGCCAAACGTAAATCGGTATCAATGTTCACTTTACGCACACCGTGCTTAATACCTTCAACGATTTCTTCTAATGGTACGCCGTAAGTTTCTGGAATTTCACCACCATACTGGTTGATGATTTTCAGCCACTCTTGCGGTACAGAAGATGAACCGTGCATCACTAAATGCGTGTTAGGGATACGCGCATGAATTTCTTTAATACGGTCTATACGTAATACATCACCAGTAGGTTTACGGCTAAACTTGTACGCACCATGGCTGGTACCAATCGCAATAGCTAATGCATCAACATGAGTATCGGCAACAAAACGCGCTGCTTCTTCTGGCGTTGTTAGCATTTGGTCCATGCTGAGAATACCCGCAGCACCCACACCATCTTCTTCGCCTGCTTGGCCAGTTTCTAAACTGCCTAAACAACCGATTTCACCTTCAACTGACACACCACATGCATGAGCAAAAGCCACAGTACGACGAGTCACATCCACGTTATACTCGTATGACGCGGGTGTTTTACCATCTGCCATCAACGAGCCATCCATCATTACTGATGACATGCCTAACTGGATTGAGCGCTGACAAATGTCAGGATCAGTACCGTGATCTTGATGAATACAAACCGGAATATCTGGATACTGCTCAAGCGCAGCAGCCATAAGATATTTTAAAAACTGTGGGCGAGCATATTTACGTGCACCAGCAGATGCTTGCACAATAACAGGGCTGTCAGTTGCTTCAGCCGCTTGCATAATTGCACGCATTTGTTCAAGGTTGTTCACGTTAAATGCAGGGACGCCATAACCATGCTCTGCAGCATGATCAAGCAGTTGTCGTAGAGAGATAAGAGCCATTTTGTTCTCCATTAATAGGGTGATTACTCACCTAGGTCGCTATCGTTTGGACGGATTTTAAACTCTGGCACAACCTACATCCTGTAGATTATGACAGAGCATTTTTTTATAATAATTATTATTAGGTTTTACGGTACAAATACTTGATATGTGATCTAAGCGCCACGCTTTTCAAGCATTGCTACAGCGGGTAATTCTTTACCTTCTAAAAACTCAAGGAAAGCACCACCGCCGGTTGAAATATAAGACACTTTGTCAGCAATGTTATACTTATCGACTGCCGCTAGCGTGTCACCACCGCCAGCAATAGAAAACGCTTTAGAATTAGCAATGGCTTGGGCAATACGCTTAGTACCTTCGCCGAATTGATCAAACTCAAACACGCCAACAGGACCATTCCAGACGATCGTTCCTGCTTGTTCAATAATTTTAGCCAGTGCTTCTGCGCTATCTGGGCCGATATCAAAAATCATATCGCTGTCGGTCACGTCTGCTACTGACTTTAATGTTGCAGTTGCAGTTGGGCTAAATTCGCTTGCTACAACAACATCTGTTGGTACAGGAATATCACCACCACGGCTTCTCGCATTTGCCACAAGACGCTTTGCTTCTTCCACTAAATCAGCTTCATACAATGATTTACCGACGTTATAACCCGCAGCTGCGATAAAGGTATTGGCAATACCGCCACCCACAACAAGCTGGTCAACCTTAGTTGATAGGCTTTCAAGCACAGTTAATTTAGTCGACACTTTAGAACCACCTACTATCGCCACCATTGGACGAGCAGGGTTATCAAGCGCTTTGCCTAATGCATCTAATTCTTGCGACAATAATGGCCCAGCACAAGCAATAGGAGCATAAACACCTACACCATGAGTCGATGCTTGGGCACGATGAGCCGTACCAAATGCGTCCATTACATACACATCACATAATGCTGCCATTTTTTTAGACAGAGCTTCATCGTTTTTACCTTCGCCAATATTAAAGCGAACGTTTTCAAATACCACAACTTCGCCAACATTCACGTCAACGCCATCAAGATAATCACTCACTAAGCGCACTGGGCAGTCTAACGCTTTAGCTAAATAATCGACTACCGGCTGCATTGAATATTCAGCGTTAAACTCGCCTTCTGTTGGGCGGCCTAAATGAGACATCACCATTACGGCAGCGCCTTTTTTTAATGCGAGTTGAATGGTAGGTAATGATGCGCGTAAACGTGCATCACTTGTTACAACACCGTCGCTGACAGGTACGTTTAAATCTTCACGAATAAGCACACGCTTATTTTGTAGATCTAAATCTGTCATGTTAATAATTGCCATAATTAGCAGTTCCTTTTTAAGTTAATACAAAGTCTTGCTGCGCAACCGGCTTAACCCATTGCGACATAATCTGTTGATATTATCGATCTAACTTTACTTGAATCATCGCTAAGCTAGTATCCAGCATGCGGTTGGCAAAACCCCATTCGTTGTCGCACCATAATAATAATTTGACCAAGTGGCCAGCACTGACACGCGTTTGGGTTCCGTCTACAATACTTGAACGTGGATCGTGGTTAAAATCACACGATACCAGAGGCTCGTCAGTATAGCCTAAAATACCATTAAAACTGCCGTTTGACGCAAGTTGTAACACACGGTTAATTTGCTCAATATTGACCTTTTTCTCTAGCGTGACAGACAGGTCGATCGCGGTCACATTTATGGTTGGCACCCTAACAGAAATCGCTTCAAACTTATCTTTCATGTGCGGCAAAATACGCTCAATGCCTCGCGCTAATTTTGTGTCTACCGGAATAATAGATTGACCAGCAGCACGAGTTCGACGTAAATCATCATGATAAGCATCGATCACTTGTTGATCGTTCATCGCCGAGTGAATAGTGGTAATGGCGCCACTCTTGACTTCAAAATGTTTATCCAATACATCGATAACCGGAACAATACAATTGGTAGTGCAAGATGCGTTAGAAATAACGGTATGCTCTGCGCGCAACAAATCATGATTAACACCATATACAATGGTCTCATCAACATCTGCAGAAGAAGGATGGCTTATCAGCACTTGCTTAGCACCTGCATGAATATGTGCTTCGCAAGCTTGACGATCAATTAAGCTGCCGGTGGCTTCATAAACGATATCGATATCAAGTTCAGCCCAAGGCAATAAATTAGCATCGGGTTGATTGAGTAACAAAATGCTGTCATCACCAATAAGCAACTGATCACCATTTAGCTTAACGGTATGCTTGAAACGACCATGAGTCGTGTCATATTGAGTTAAATGACATATGGCTTCTGGCTTTGCCAACTCATTGATCGCCACAATTTGGATTTGTTGACGTTTTCCAGATTCGTACAATGCACGAAGTATTGAGCGGCCAATCCGGCCATAACCATTAATTGCAACTCGAATCATTTAGGGTCCAGAGTAATTATCCGAAGCACTTATTATTCAACAAATTATGATAAAAACATCTATTAATAAGTGACTTAGCATATATTATTTCACGTGAATTAAAGAGATAAAAAAACGGCCTGCAATAGTATTGCAGGCCGTTATTATACAGATTAAACACCTAATAGATAAGTGTTTAATCTCAGATGATTATCCTAAAGATTGGACAGTTTTTACTACATTATCAACAGTGAAGCCGAAATGTTTAAGTAAATCACCACCAGGAGCAGACTCACCAAAGGTGGTCATACCCACTACAGCACCATCAAAACCAATATATTTGTACCAGAAGTCAGTATGTGCCGCTTCAACCGCAACACGTTTAGTGACACCTTTTGGTAGTACAGATTCTTTGTAAGCAGCATCTTGCTTATCAAACTCAGTCGTAGAAGGCATAGAAACTACCCGCACTTTTTGACCTAGTTTGGTGAGCTCTGCGGCAGAATCCATCGCCAACTGCACTTCTGAACCTGTGGCAATCAAAATCACATCAGCAGTGCCTTGGCAATCAGACAGTACATAACCACCTTTAGCTACGTTAGCTAATTGCTCAGCAGTACGCGCTTGTGCCTTAAGACCCTGACGACTAAAGATTAATGAAGTTGGTGCATCACGACGTTCAATCGCCGCCTTCCAAGATACTGCCGTTTCCGCAGCATCACATGGACGCCAAACAGCCATATTAGGCGTTAAACGTAAGTTAGCTAATTGCTCAACCGGTTGGTGAGTTGGGCCATCTTCGCCTTGACCGATTGAATCATGGGTATAAACGAAAATGTTTTGAATGCCCATTAATGCTGACATACGTACCGCGTTACGTGCGTACTCCATGAACATCATGAAAGTTGCGCCATAGTTAATAAAACCACCATGTAACGACGCGCCGTTCATAATACCGCTCATACCGAATTCACGTACACCGTAATAGATGTAGTTACCGGCAGGATCGTCTTGAATACCTTTTGAACCAGACCAAAGCGTTAAATTAGAACCGGCTAAGTCAGCGCTACCGCCAAGTAATTCAGGCAACATAGCACCAAAGAAACCAATTGAATTTTGAGACGCTTTACGACTCGCAATACCTTCGGCTTTATCTTGGCTTTCTTGGATAAAGGCTTGTGCTTTTGCTTCAAAATCTGCAGGTAAGTCACCTTTTAATACGCGACGTTCATATTCTGCAGCCAGTTCAGGGAACGCAACTTGGTAAGCAGCAAACTTGTCATTCCATAATGACTCGTTAGCAACACCTTTATGTTTAGCATCCCAACCAGCATACACATCAGATGGGATTTCAAAAGGAGCGTGTGGCCAGTTTAAGAACTCACGAGCGGCTGCAATTTCAGCATCACCTAATGGTGCACCATGACAATCATGGCTACCCGACTTGTTAGGCGAACCAAAACCAATAATGGTTTTACAGCAAATCATCGATGGCTTATCTGTTACAGATTTAGCTTGTTCAATCGCGGCGCGGATAGCATCAGGATTATGACCATCTACATCGGCAATAACGTGCCAGCCATAGGCTTCAAAACGTTTAGGAGTGTCATCAGTGAACCAGCCTTCAACATGACCATCGATAGAAATACCGTTGTCATCCCAAAATGCGACTAACTTTCCAAGGCCTAATGTTCCGGCTAATGAACTGACTTCGTGAGAAATACCTTCCATTAAACAGCCATCACCTAAGAAACAGTAGGTGAAGTGATCGACGATGTCGTGGCCTGGACGGTTAAACTGAGCCGCCAAGGTTTTTTCCGCAATAGCCATACCAACAGCATTACTCAAACCAGCGCCTAAAGGACCGGTTGTAGTTTCAACACCAGGGGTATAACCATATTCAGGATGACCAGGCGTTTTTGAATGCAGCTGACGGAATTGCTTTAGCTCTTCAATAGGCAATTCATAGCCAGTTAAATGCAATAAAGAGTATATAAGCATAGAGCCATGACCGTTTGACAGAACAAAACGATCGCGATCGACCCAGTTAGGATTAGTTGGATTGTGCTTTAGAAAATCATTCCATAGCACTTCGGCGATATCTGCCATCCCCATTGGGGCACCTGGATGACCAGAGTTAGCTTTTTGAACCGCATCCATACTTAGGGCGCGAATAGCGTTAGCGAGTACTTTACGAGATGACATGCTCTCTCCTGCTTGTTTGTAAGGTCTAACGGGCAATTGTGAAGCCATATTTTCCCCTACAAGGCGATGTGACGCAAATTAAAATTTTTCGGGTTTCTTTTTAACCGTTAAATAAACGGTGATTTCATACAATGCCAATAAATAAACATCGTAAATACAGCATCAAATGGTCAGCATGACCATAACATGAGATAAATACAGAGTAATTATTTATTGCCACTTGTAAATAAAAAGTATCGTGATTGGCAGAGCTATGGCTCTGATTAGGCAATATAATCTCTAATCTATCAAAAACATTGTCTATTTTTATGATAAATACACCGCGCAAGTCGATGAGCATTTAAATAAAGCAATATGAATCAAACACTTGATTTTTCACCAGTATAAACATATCTATGATTAACAAAAAAAATTATGCTCCATTGCACAATTCTCCAGTTAAATTCGTACAAAGGGGTGTTATCAAATTAGATTTCGACTAAAATAGACGTCTAGACGTATATTCAAATGCAACCAACGAGATTCTCCTATTATGGCAAAGCACTTGTTTACCTCTGAGTCTGTCTCAGAAGGTCATCCAGATAAAATCGCCGATCAGATTTCTGATGCGGTATTAGACGCAATACTTGAGCAAGATCCAAAGGCTCGTGTTGCGTGCGAAACGTATGTCAAAACCGGTATGGTATTAGTGGGCGGTGAAGTCACCACTTCTGCTTGGGTAGACATTGAAGAAATTACCCGTAAAACCGTACGCGAAATCGGTTACACCAATTCAGATATGGGTTTTGATGCTGATTCATGTGCGGTACTTAATGCCATAGGCAAACAGTCACCAGACATCAATCAAGGTGTTGATCGTTCAGACCCTGCAGAGCAAGGTGCTGGTGATCAGGGTTTAATGTTTGGTTATGCCAGCAATGAAACTGATGTATTAATGCCTGCACCGATTACTTACGCGCACAAATTAGTTAAGCGTCAGTCTGAAGTACGCAAAGACGGCACACTACCTTGGTTACGCCCAGATGCTAAAAGCCAGGTAACGTTTGCTTATGATGATGGCAAAATCATCGGTATTGATGCGATTGTATTATCTACTCAACATCGTGAAGACGTGAGTCAAGCTGATTTAATTGAAGCGGTAATGGAAACTATCATCAAGCCGGTATTACCTGCTCAATGGTTAAACAAAGACACTAAATACTTTATCAACCCTACTGGTCGCTTTGTGATTGGTGGCCCTGTTGGTGATTGTGGTTTAACAGGTCGTAAAATTATTGTAGATACCTACGGCGGTATGGCTCGTCACGGTGGTGGTGCTTTCTCTGGTAAAGACCCATCAAAAGTAGACCGTAGCGCGGCTTATGCTGCACGTTATGTAGCTAAAAATATCGTTGCTGCTGGTTTAGCTGACCGTTGTGAGCTACAAGTGTCATATGCTATTGGTGTTGCAGAGCCAACGTCTATTAGTATTGAAACATTCGGTACCGGTAAAGTATCAGAAGAAGTATTGATTAAATTAATACGTCAACACTTCGAATTACGTCCATACGGCTTAACAGCAATGCTAGATTTGGCACGCCCAATCTATCAGCAAACTGCTGCTTATGGCCACTTTGGCCGAGATATCTTCCCTTGGGAAGCGACTGATAAAGCTGAAGCACTTCGTGCAGATGCAGGTTTATAATCAGCCAGCATAATTATCGTCTTAAGCTAGTGTCTGTATTAAGCTAACACGATAAAAAATAAAACCGCCAACTGGCGGTTTTATTTTATCTATCATTGGCAATACAATGATTTGATCTAAACATTTAATCTCAACATTTAATCTCAACAATTAATCTCAACAATGGCTCAGATTATGTATCAACCCACTTGGCTAAACACAAAGATAACAGCAAACCACCAGCCATCAACGGCAACTAACCCCTGTGCGATAAACAGCCCTGTTACTAACATTCCAGCCATTAACTTGCCAGCCATTAAACAGTGGTCTGCAATCAAGTTATTCTATCGTCAACATATGCCGTATGCTCGATTAGCTCAGAAAGAGTTTGTGGCTGTCATTCATCATCTAAGCCCACCAGCTACTGATGAAGTTGATATAAGCCAGCAAAAAATAATCGCTGCGGTAAGAGTTAAACCTATTGGCCAATATCAATTAATCAATGGATTATTGGTTCACCCTGACTACCGTGGACAACAGCTTTCAACTCAGTTATTGAAATTTATCGCGCCCAAATTAACCGCTAAAAATTGCTTCTTGTTTGCTCATCCGTGGTTAATTGGCTTATATCAACAGCAGCACTTTATCGTTATAGATCAAAATGTCGTGATAGGTCAAAATGATTTATCAGCGATACCAGCAGACATCACTCAGTTGTATCGTCGCTATCACAGTGAACAACGACCACTAGTGTTGATGCAGCTCAATGATCCCGATAAATAATCTAGATTAATAATCTAACTCAATAAGATCAATGAGCCAAACTCAGACAAAATCTAGATCGTATTAAAGCCTCTCAAGGCTATTGCACACCAATAAATTTAGCCCAAATAGACTTAAGCGTAATCAAACTAAGTCAGCATAAGTACAAGGTGATCGAACTCGTTAACAATGATCGAAATGTGAACTTTCAATACACATAAACGACACTTGTTGCATTGTCATTACGGGCACTACTTTGACATTGATAGACGCTAAGTTAATCCGCTCGACATCGGTAAATAGCGTAATCGCTGCTTGATAATTATTGGTTACGCCACAAAATAGCCACATGTCTTGCCAGCGCACAAAATACCCCGATTGCTGCAATTGCGGATCATCTGGATTTTGTAAATCGGCTTCAACACACTCATACAACTCTGTCGCATCAGTCAACACCGCGGCTATTAGCTTCATATTGTCAAATGCAGATAATCTTAAATCCAAATAGGGTGAAAAGAGTGCTTCAAAGTTAGTACTCATAATATTCCTCATAAATAACCACTTTATCAACACCCCTTAGTATAACGATCACGTAATATTAGCTGTGGCCAGTAAACAATAATCACGTTGTTCAAAACGAAATTGATCAATCTCTGTCATTGCGGCTTTTTGTTGATGTGCTGCCAACGAACGCGCATTGTCAGCGGCAACATACGTCACCATAAATGGAAAGGTATCTGCCACTTGTTTTTTTAATTCGGTAACCAGCGCCGAAAAAACTCCCTGGCCGCGTTTTGATTCTTGTATCCAAACGGGTCCATATTGGCACGTGTTAGTCGTCGATAAAGCTTGTCCATTTAAATCGGCAAACTTAAGTTTTTGAATAATATGTCGGTACAATGGTTGCGAGGAAAAAAATGACCATTTTGCCGCCATCACATATCCAATGATCACCCCTTGCTCTTCAGCTACGATAAACCAATGTTGATTTATCAACTGGCTCACCTCTGCTTTGGTAAATGAATGAGCATGAAGTTGGCTATTTGAACCTACCAACTCATCATCAACATGGGCTCGTTCTAACTGCACAATAGCAGCAACATCGGTTAATAACGCCTTACGGATAATAAATGACAATGATTATTCCTTTGACCCTGAATTGGGAGATTGTTTCTTAGCCCATTCTATCACTAGCGCAACGGGCAGCGGAGACATAATTAGTGTTCCCACGCCAATGAGTGAAGCAATGACCAACATCCCACTGACTTGTTGACCGATATCACTTTGCCAATATAAGCCGACACCCACCAACAACATGATTAAACCGACGAAATGTAACACTTTAACTAATTTGATCATTTGCGACTCTTTAATACGTTAAATAATGTTCATTAATCCAAAACATTACAATTATTTACGCTCTTATTCACACTCAAGTAGTAGAATAACGGCAATTTTTTGGTATATGGAAATCTCTCAACATGATAAAGCATATTCTCGGCGCCACTGTTATATTTTTAGGCCTTAGTGCTTGTCAAAGCCACACTCAAATTGTCTCAAATGAACAATTAATTGGTACTTGGCATGTAGAAGTCGTCCTCGACACTCCTACCATTAATAATAGCCCAGCAAATTTAGTTTTTGCTCCAAACGGTGAACTGACAGGTAATAATAGCTGTAATCAATTTTTTGGTCGTTACGCCCAACAAGGTCACTTGCTTCAACTTGCACCATCAGGTTCGACTATGAAAGCCTGTATCGATAGTTTAATCACCCAAGAAGCTGAACTGATGCAAGCGATTTCATTGGTAGAACAAGTTGATTTCTCTAAAGGAAAACTCAATCTATTGTCTATAAATGGTGATACGCTATTGGTACTGACAAAACAATCGTTACCCTTATCCTAAAGCCTATGGTTTAAATGAGTCGCCGGATTAGTTATTAGTGTCAGTTTAAAGTTCCATTAAAAAATGAATTTTTATTCAATAAATCTGATTCTTTCTTGACTTAATAAGTCAATCTATTCAAAATGTGCTAGATTTTTGAATAACAACTATAAGATGAATTATCACTATGCCAGCGACAAGAAATCAGGATGAGCTCGTACGCACTTTTAAAGCGATTCTCAAAGAAGAACGTTTTGGAAGCCAAAGCGAGATTGTTAATGCGCTTCAAGCCGAAGGATTCGGTAATATTAATCAATCTAAAGTATCACGTATGCTCAGCAAATTTGGTGCTGTACGCACTCGCAACGCTAAGCAAGAGATGGTGTATTGCCTCCCTGCCGAGCTAGGCGTACCTACTGCGGGTAGCCCAGTTAAAAATTTGGTATTGGATGTCGATCATAACCAAGCCATGATCGTGGTAAGAACTAGCCCTGGTGCTGCGCAATTAATCGCCCGTTTGCTCGATTCAATAGGCAAACCAGAAGGGATATTAGGTACTATTGCCGGTGATGATACTATTTTCATCTGTCCAGCAAGTATTAAAACCATTGATGAGACATTAGAAACGGTTAGATCTTTATTCAACTATAGTGAATAAAAAACCATTTCAATAAAAAAGCAATGCCATGGCATTGCTTTTTTATTACCTAAAACTGGCGTTTACGCATCATCAAATTGAGTTAAAAAATCCAATGATGGCACAAAGAAAGACGACCCAGTCAGCGCTTTAGTAAACAACATCAAATGATCATGATTCCCGTGACCATCACCGTGCACCATACTGCGGAGCATTTGTTCGAAGTGATCCGGTGTACGACATACTGAAATAAACATCAATCCTTGTTCTCTAATCGAACCATATGGCATGCTTTGACGTAAAATTTCTAATGCGTTACCGTGTGGATCTTTTAAGTTAACTCGTTTTGTGTGGCTGGTTAATGGCTTATCTTCTGATTCATACTCAATATCATCAACTTTGGTACGACCAAAAATATCTTCTTGTTTTTTAAGCGGTAAACGATGCCACTTACTTAAGTTATGCATGTATTTTTGAACATGAACATAACTACCAGAGACAAATTCTTGATCTTCATCACCGACAAGTGCAACTTGTTGACGATGGCGTCCTTTAGGGTTTTCAGTACCATCAACAAAACCAGTTAAGTCACGACTGTCCATAAAGCGAAAGCCACGTTCCTCATCGACTAACTCGACCAAATCTTCAAACATTTGGTTAATTTCATTGGCGACAAGATGCAAAATATCATAGCGATCACAACGGATATGAATAAACAGATCATATTCCATTGCAGGTGCATCACGGTTACCTTCACTCATGGCCGGAAAAGGTTTTAATAATGCAGGGCGAGATTCTGGATAAAAGGTATCCCAAAAATTAGCCCCAATACCCACAAAGCCATTAAAAGCACTGTCGGCATATTGATCCGTGAGTTCATAAATATACTGCGCTACATTAGCAATAGATGGGCGTAACTGATCTTCAACACCATCGTTGGCATTAAACATCAAGTACACACTGTGTAAATTCCCTTCTGCGCAAATTCCTAACTGTTCACGAGGCATAACTTGGTTACCCATATTAACTTCATCCATCTTAATACTAAATGTCGGCCTAAACGGTGATAATTTAACGTTTTGATGTTATTCGACGGCGATTAACATCTCTTACCAGTTAAGCTAATCATTAGATTAACTTAATCAAATTTAAATTACTTGAAGTGTACTCACATTTAGCCCGTTTGTAATACATATTGTATTCATATTCGTGCAGATAACAGCTTGATCATTCATTACAATTGTTAACGAACTCACTAGAGTTAAGGGCCAAAAAGTAAGCCCTAAATCAGATATTTAGCCTATGTCATCGTAAAATTAGCCATTATTTTGCAAGCATGAGGTAAGTATCTTATTGCTGGGGTGTTTAAAGCAGCGTTATTACAAGTTAATAACGTACTGTTAGCAACACTTTTAGCAAACAAAGGGTAATTTGATAACCACTTTCCCCGAACTAAGGTTCACTGCAGGCTGGACAATTAAAATTACAGCATTGATAGTTAATTAAAAATCACCAGTGGATGCGCTGTAATATTTATGTCCACTCGTTGACCGGGCATTAACGTCGTTGATTGGCTACTGACGTCCAAAATATCATCGCCAATTTGGACCTGATAATGACATACCGTACCAAGGAAATGCCTTTCGACAATGCATCCTCGGCCATTGATACAAGGATGTAACTCAATTTGCTGTGGTCTCAATAATAATTGCCCTTGGCTGCCAACAGGTAAAGACAATGCTTCTGTGCTGCTAAGATCGCCCAAGGAATAGTGCACTTGATGGCTGGAGGTGACCGTAACAGGTAAATAATTACCTGCGCCTAAAAAGTCGGCAACGTAGCGATCAGTTGGTGCACTGTATAAGGTTTCGGCTTTACTATGCTGAATAATGGCGCCATCCTTAAATAAAGCCAGTTTATCTGCAAACACAAATGCTTCATCTTTACTGTGAGTCACAAACACGGCACTGACATTACGTTGTTTCAATATGGCGCGAATTTCTAACATCATATCGTTACGAACTTGCGCATCGATATTGGAAAAAGGTTCATCTAGCAATAATAATTCTGGTTGATATGCCAATGCACGTGCAATCGACACTCGTTGCTGTTGACCGCCTGATAATTCATGCGGGTAACGCGATGCCAACCCGGTTAATTTAACCAACTCGAGCATTTCTTCTAATCGAGCTAACCGCGCAGTACGATTGAGTTCGTTAACCCCAAATAAGATATTGTCTGCCACGGTTAAGTGCGGAAATAAGGCATAGTCTTGAAAAATCATTCCCACACCACGTTGCTCGCTCGCAACAAACACACCATCACCACTCAGCGTTTGCCCATTGATGCTGATGCAACCTTGGCTAATGGCTTGTAAGCCCGCAATCGCGCGCAGCAGTGTTGTCTTGCCGCAGCCACTGGGGCCTAATAATGCGACAATTTCACCTTGCGCCAAGGTAAGATCTAAATGGCGCAACACCACTTGACCGTGATAATCGCTGCAAACATTTTCAATGGTTAAGGTTGACATAATTAGCCTTGTTGCTCCAAAGAGCGATTAAGATAAATCAAGGGTACAAGCCCAACTAACACAATCACAATAGCGGCCAATGCGCCATGTTCTAGTTTTTCATCTGAGACAAATTGGAAAACATAAGTCGCCAAGTTTTCAAATCCTATAGGACGCAATAATAACGCTGCGGGTAATTCTTTCATGCTTTCAATAAACACTAACAAAGCACCGGCAAAAATCCCTTTGCGTAATAAAGGCAAATGTACTCGCCATAGTAGCTGAGTAGGCGTTCGTCCTAAGGTAATACACGCCATGTCTAAAGAAGGGGAAATACGTTTATAACTGTTTTCTAAACTGCCGATGGATATAGCAATAAAACGAACACAAAAAGCAAAAATCAGTGCAAACACGCTGCCAGTCAGCAATAAACCTGGGCCTTGGGCGCCAAACCAATCGTAAATATCGTTAATCGCAAAGTCGATAAGCGTCAGAGGTACTAATACACCAATCGCCAACACCGTTCCCGGTAAAGCATAACCAGTACTGCTCAATCTTGCGGGAAGCTGATCACTTTGTCGCGGACTCACACGGCGTACAAACATTAATATCAATGATAGGACTACGCACACACCACTGACAATAGCGGCAATATATAAACTGTTTAGGCTATACTGCCAAAATCGAACATCCCAACTTTCATTGAAATAATCGATAGCATATCCACACAACACAATGAAAGGTAATAAAAAGGCTGTAAATAACAAAACAGCGCAATAGCCTAATGCGACCCAAGCCATTTTTGGTGACAACACATATCTGTCAGCTTCATTAAGAGAAGATTGTTTTTGAAATAATTGTTGTTTCCGCCGGGCAAAACGCTCAACCCCAATCATAGAAAATACCACTAACAGCATAATGGCTGACAGCTTTGCTGCCGCGGTTAAACTGCCATAGCCGAGCCACGTGTCGTAAACTGCTGTGGTTAATGTCGGTACAGCAAAATAACTCACGGTGGCAAAGTCTGCTGCGGTTTCCATTGCCACAAGTGCAACGCCGACAGCCAAAGCGGGTCTTGCCATTGGCAGCGCAAGACGCCAAAAACTGCGCCACGGACTACATCCCATGACACGCGATGCATATAACAAACTGGAAGACTGCTCCATAAACGCAGTACGCGCTAATAAATAAATATAAGGAAACAATACTAACGATAATATTATCGCTGCTCCGCCAAGACTGCGTATCGCGGGAAAGTAATAGTCGTGGGGAGATTGCCAGTCAAACCAAGCCCTCAATACACGTTGCACCGGACCTGCATAATCAAGCATGTCGGTATAAACATAAGCCACAATGTAGGCTGGCATCGCTAACGGGAGAAGGAGTAGCCATTGAAAGTAACGGCGAAAGGGAAAGTCACAACGGGCAATTAACCAAGCAGCAGGAATCGCTAAAAGTAGGCTTCCGAGTCCAACCAACAACATAAGCAATAAACTATTGACTATGTATGTCGGTAGCACTGTATTGAATAAATGGCTAAATACAGCTTGATCAGGAAGAGTGGACTGCACAATTAAGGCAATCAGTGGCAAGATTAATATTGCCGTAATAAAATAACCAGCAAGCGACCAGCTTCTGGTTAAACCTAAAATCATAAATAATACCGAGTTAACTTAGCGCACCATCAATAAATCTATCAATCTATCAATCTATCAATCATATCGATAATGCGCTGATAATGTTTAAACAAGCTTCAATTAAAGATCAAATTTCACTTCATCAAGCAGTTTTACAGCGTCTTGATGGTATTCAGCCAACTTATAGATAGGCAAACTATCGGCTTTAAAATCACCCCATGACGCCACTAATTCAGACGGTTCGACATCAGCCTTTACCGGATATTCCATATTAACTTCAGCATACATTTTCTGTGCAACGTTTGAAGTAAGAAATTCCATTAGCTTAATCGCATTATCTTTATGCGGTGAATGTTTGGCTAATGCCATACCTGATACGTTTACATGAGCACCACGGTTCTGTTGATTAGGAAAGTTAATTTCAACCGCTTCAGCCCAGCTTTTCTGATTTTTATCCATCAGCATGTTGCCGTAGTAGTAGCTGTTACCGATAGCAATGTCACACATGCCTTCTTTAACTGCTAATACTTGATCACGATCATTGCCTTGAGGCTTACGAGCTAAATTAGCTTTTACCCCTTCTAACCAGGTTTTCGTTTTCGCTTCACCGTCATGGGCAATCATCGACGCCACTAATGCGACGTTATAAGGGTGTTTACCGCTGCGGGTACAAATTTTACCTTTGTATTCTGCTGAAGCTAAGTCTTCGTAATCGATGTCAATTTTACCGCTACGCTCTTTTGAAGAATACAGATTACGAACACGCATCGTCAGCGCATACCAATTGTTATGTTGTGACCGATATTGAGGGGGAATATTGCTATTAATCACCGCACTGTCGACGGGAGAAACAAGATCTTTTTCCACTAATTCCATTAAGCGAGAGAAGTCAGATGTTAACACCACGTCAGCGGGAGATAGGCGACCTTCACGCACCATACGTTCTGCAATGCCATCTTTAGCAAAAACAACCTTTACGTCGACACCACTTTGCTCGGTAAACTTTTCTAGAATAGGTTCAATCAGGAAAGCTTGGCGATAAGAATAAACCGTTAATGCATCTGCAGCACTCACAGAAGAAGCAACACAAGCCAAGCCTAATAATGCGACACTTTTTAGCAATTTCATTAATCAACGCTCCTTAACTGAATCAATATTCCGCCGCCACCGGCGCAATTGATAATGGTTATCAATTGCAACAGGGTAAGTGATCATATCAAAAGGAGCAAGTGCTGTTTCACATTCAGCGGTTAAAACGCCAAGGCTAAAACATCAAATTGTTATGCTGTAAGCCAATATGGCAAGCTTAAGCCACTATCATGGAATTATGATTGACCAAAACATTACCAGTATTTTTCGACCGTAATTTGTCCAGGCGCTCGTCGAAGATTTTTTACTAAGCCTTTTTCAACTAAAGCGGTTTGCGCATCATTTATCATTCCTGGGTTACCACAAATCATCACTTGAGAATGTTCCGCATTAATCCCTAAGCCTGCTTTCTGTTCAATTAATCCGCTGCTAATGCCATCAGGAATACGACATGATAAGCCTTCGGGATAATCTTCACGGGTCACAATGGGAATAAACACAAACTGCTGAGGATATTGACTAATAAACTGTTTAATCGTTTCTAAATAAGCTAAATCTTCACCAAGTCTTACACCATAAACTAGCACGACTTTTTCAAAGCGTTGCCAAGGCTCATCGGTTGCAAGCATAGAGATAAAAGGCCCCACTGCAGTGCCTGTTGATAACAGCCATAAGTGTTTACCTTGCAATGCCCCTTTAGGCACCTCATCTAAGGTCATAAAACCGGTCGCTTTGGGCGTGATTTGAATGGTATCACCTGGGCTTAATGCTTTTAGATCTGGAGATAACTGACCATCCTCTACCGCAACAGCCAGCACCTCGACATAATCAGTCCCGGGGGGATTTACAAGCGAATACGCACGCGCGACACGTTTATCATCACGCATTTGGCTGAGCTTAATAAACTGACCTGCGATAAAAGGTTCGACATCGGCTTTGATACGCAACGAGAATAATTTATCATTCCAATCAATGCGTTTTAGCACGGTACCGGTAATCCACATGACTTTGTTCCTTTTAGACTGGCGTATGTATTTACTATAATACCAATCTATACAGATATTTGCTTAATTAAAAGCCTCCCCGATTTATATCTATAGTGAATAATCACACGCGATTAACTCACTTAAAAGAACAGAGCTAAGTTTACGTAGTTGATGAATCTTGCTTAGCTGAATGGCCATCTAGGCGGTCTTGTTGAAACTGAGCAAGTTTTTGCTGTATGAGCTCATAGGTTTGATCGACTCCTGCTGCAATATCGCCTTCTAATACTTTGAGCCCAGATAAGATATCGCTAGCCTCTTTAAAACCTTGATCAATAGCATCACCAATTTTCACCATAAAACTGCTAACTTGCTCATCAAACCCCATGGATTTATTTTGTTGTTGATGTACCGAGAAGAAATTTGTGGCAAAGCTGACAATACGATCGGCTGTCGCTTCAGGAGAGTAATCCACTCCACTTTCAATACTCTTTTGGACTGAGTTCTCCCCCAGTGTTGGCGCAAGCTCTTCATTAATGGCTTCAATCGCGGCACGGTAAAGTAATGCCATAGACTTATCACCCGCAGCAATACTGACTTCTTCTTGCGCCGCTAAAATCGAATTATTCATCATTTGTCGACTTAGCTGATTGCTGGTTAACTTAGGCTCAACCGGGGAATTTTTTTCAGCTTGGTGGCTTGATGAAGTTTGCGATGTATTAACTGTTTTATTGTCACGCAGTGGACTGGCATTACTGCTATTTGATTGTTTAATTTCCATGATATTAGCTCGCATACAATGACCGATAGCTTAATTATCGACCAAAAAACTCATTTCTAAAGTCATAAATTAAAACAATTAAGAGAAATTTATTTATATCAATTTTACTAAAGAATAGCCTGTTGATTAACATCATCAATTTAACTTGCCCAAATGAACATCTGCTAATATGGTAATCAGATTGATAGCCAAATAGGAATAACAACATGCCGCAACAACATTGGTTCATGTGGGGAATAGATATTTTTTCTGGTCTTTTCTTAGTGTTATTTTGGTTATTACTGATCGCTGTAATTTACATGTTTATCGCTGATAAACTGCAAACCAAACAAGCCATTCGACACAACTACCCTGTTATCGGTCGATTTCGATATATATTTGAAAAACAAGGTGAGTTTTTTAGACAATACTTTTTTTCTCAAGATCGCGAAGAACTGCCGTTTAATCGAGCCGAACGTAGTTGGGTATATCGCGCAGCTAAAAATGTTGACAGGACAATTGCGTTTGGGTCGACACAAGTTCTGGATAAACCGGGTGCGGTAATGTTCATGAACTCAGCATTCCCCGTCAGTGATCATGACACTCACCAAACCATCGCAGTAATCATTGGTCCTGAATGTAAACACCCTTACACAACCGATAAAATTTGCCATATCTCGGCCATGAGCTTTGGTGCCTTGTCTCGCCCAGCCATTACAGCACTATCCCATGGTGCAGCAAAAGCAGGCTGTTGGCTCAATACTGGCGAAGGTGGGTTAAGTCCTTATCATCTAAAGGGACATTGTGATTTAGTGTTTCAGATAGGTACCGCTAAATATGGTGTGCGTAACGAGAATGGTCATTTAGACCCACAAAAACTGACCGATATTGCCGCTCATCCTGAAGTAAAAATGTTCGAAATTAAATTAAGCCAAGGTGCTAAGCCTGGCAAAGGTGGTATTTTACCGGCGATAAAAGTCACCGAAGAAATCGCAGCTATTCGCGGTATCCCAGCAGGACAAGACTCCATAAGCCCCAATGGCCACATTGAATTACATAATGTTGCTGACATTGTCGATATGATCAATCAAGTAAGAGATATCAGCGGTAAACCAACCGGTATTAAAGCGGTATTAGGTGACATGTCATGGGTTACTGAATTTCTAGATGAAATTGAACGTCGTGGTATTGAATATGCGCCAGACTTTTTTACCTTAGACAGTTCCGATGGTGGTACGGGCGCGGCACCACAAGCCTTAATGGATAATGTCGGCTTACCATTGCGCCAAAGTTTACCGTTACTGGTTGATTTACTTAATGAACGCGGCTTTAAACAACGTATTAAAGTGATTGCGACCGGTAAAATGATCATGCCGTCATACGTGGCATGGGCATTAGCCACCGGTGCCGACTTTATTGCTTCAGCTCGCGGAAATATGTTTGCCTTGGGCTGCATTCAATCGTTACAGTGCAACCGAGACACCTGCCCAACCGGTATAACCACTCACAATATACGATTGCAAAAAGGCTTGGATCCAAAAGATAAATCTGCACGCGTCGCAAACTACAATCATTTCTTACATTACGATTTAACCATGATCGCACATTCATGTGGTGTAACCGACCCAAGATACTTAACCCGCCATCATGCCCGAATAGTGCAATCAACGGGTGTAGCGGTCACTCTCGATAAACATTACCGACATATGCAATAAATTAAACCTCAACCCCAGTGAATAACTGGGATGCGCTGAGCGGATTACTTTGCCGAAGTTAAGAATAGGTGTACAATATATTTTGATATCGATCACAGTAAGTAGTCTTAATGTGATTTTAAAGAGGCATCAATTCAGGGGATTTCGTGTTGAACATAAAAACGAATGCAGCAGATCTAAATGTCAAAAGCTTAAGTTTAAGCTGCAGAAACTGTAATCGGATGACAGAAATCGAAGGTGAATTTGTGTGTTTTGAACAAGGAAAAATCAAACGCTTAACTTTAGATCCTTCTCCAGCTGCACTCATAAAAATGGTCTGTATTGGTTGGCAGAAAAAGTAAGCTTTTGATCATTAGTAGCAGCACTCGTCACCATTGAATCAACTCACTATAATTCCTATCTTCTTCCAAGTATTTGATACCGTAAACCAGCCAAATACTAGCGACTAAAGTCATTTGAACATGTCAAAATACATCCGTTGATATCACTTTATCTGCATAATGTGCAAATCAATGAACCAACATAAGTTGATTAACGCGATGTAAACTAAGAAAGCATGTCCTGCGGATCATCACTTTGTTTAATAATGTTTTTATCAAGGTCTTTGTTCATTGCTTTAGCTAAAGTGAGTCCTCGAGTCGTTACTCTCAAACCGGCACATAAGTCGTTATAAACTATTTTAATAGCATCATCAGACATGTTACGCGTTTTAAGCATTGCCATAATAGCAAACCAATCGGTTGTCACTTGATGTCGGGTGCCTTCTAGCGCCGCAATTAACGCAATATTATGCACAAGTCACCTCCATACACGAATTCGCACCTTTGATAAAATCCAATTGATTGAAAAATAAAGTTATCTGGAATAAATAACCCACAAGTTAGGCTATAGATTAACTGCGTTGATCACTGTCGTCAAAAGATTCATTCGCGTTAAATATATCCAGACGATTTAAACACCACTCAGCGCTGTTAAAGTAGTCAGATACTGAGTGTTTACGCTATAGAGAGATTTTTATTTGTGGCAACGACAGTATTTTACCCGACAACATCATAGCGCGATATCCATTGACCAATCCTTAATCATTTGGCAGATCTTTTTGTTCATGTTGAATATGCCAAAGCCGAGCATAAAGCCCTTGTTGAGCTAACAAACTGGTATGAGTTCCATGTTCAACAATCTTACCTTTACTCAATACAACGATTTGGTCAGCATCAATAATGGTCGATAAACGATGGGCGACGACTAAACTTGTATGGCCTTTGGCTGCATCTCGCAAGGCGCTCAAAATGGCTTGCTCTGAGCGTGAGTCTAATGAAGATGTGGCTTCATCGAACACTAAAATAGGCGCTCCTTTCAACACCGCGCGTGCAATAGCAACTCGTTGCTTTTCGCCGCCGGAGAGCTTTAATCCTCGCTCACCGACCTTGGTGTTACCTTTATCCGGCAATGATTCAATAAAGTCACTCAAATGAGCCAATTTAATCGCCGCGAGAATCTCATCATGGGTAGCATTTGAGCGGCCATACCTAATATTTTCATAAATAGAATCATTAAATAACACAGTATCTTGCGGTACTACTGCGATGGCTCTTCGTAAGGCCTGTTGGCTAAGTTGACGCACATCAATACCATCAATAGTGATAGACCCACGGTCAACATCATAAAAGCGGAATAACAGTTTAATGATAGTTGACTTACCTGCGCCACTGTCGCCCACTACGGCAATTTTTTTCCCTGCTGGCACATCAAAACTAACGCTGTTTAAAATAGCGCGTTGGTCGTAATGAAAGCTCACATCAGTAAACTTTATTGCCCCGACAGTTGGACTGGCTTCAATAGCATCGACGCGGTCTAACACTTGTGGTTGTTTGTCTAAAATATCAAACATACGCTCAATATTGGCTAATGCTCCACGGATCTCACGGTAAACAAAGCCTAAAAAATTTAATGGAATGAACAGCTGCATCATAAAAGCATTAATGAGAACAAAGTCACCAATTGTCATCGAGCCTTGGCTCACTTCATAAGCCGCCAGCGCCATCATAGCCGTCATCGCAACAGCAATAATTAATGCTTGTCCACCGTTAAGAGCAAACAATGATAAACGGTTTTTTCGCTTTGCAACTTCCCATTGTTCAAGTGCGGAATCATACCGTTGTGACTCAAATTCTTCATTGTTAAAATATTTTACAGTTTCATAATTTAACAAGCTATCGATTGAACGCGTATTAGCCAGCGAGTCAGCTCTCGCAGCATCGCGCACATAACCCGTGCGCCACTCTGTCGCCACAATTGAATAACCAATATAGGCCACCACAGAAAATAAAGTGATCAGTGCAAAACTGGCGCCATAGTTATAAAAGAAAATACCGATCACTAAGGCAATCTCAAGCAGGGTTGGCACAATATTAAATACCATAAAGCGCATTAAAAAACTGACGCCACTTGTGCCGCGTTCAATATCACGAGACAGGCCGCCAGTACGGCGATCTAAATGAAAATCAAGATCGAGCCGATGTAAATGTTCAAAAACGGCTCTTCCAAGGCGGCGAATAGCGCGTTCGGTAACACGGCCAAATAACGTATCTCTTATCTCGCCAATTATAACATTCAGCAAACGTACCATGCCGTAAGCTAGCACCAATCCAACAGGAACTGCGATGAGCTGGGCTGAAGATTGCTTATCAAGCGTATCGACTAATTCCTTCAGAATAAATGGCAGTGCAACACTCGCAATTTTAGCAACGATTAAGCAAATCATTGCTAACAACACTCGTGCTTTAAATTCTAATAAATATGGCCATAATAATCTTAAAACATGCCAATTTAACTTCCCTACCGGGCCTTCGAAATACGCAGAAGGTCTCATTTATGCTCCAATTAATTACCACTGCTATAGGCAGTTCGCCACGACCTAATATTGATTGTCTTATTATATGTCATTTTCTAATCAGACATCGGTCACATTACTATGGATTAAGTCCACACTCATGTTTATCATAAAAGGGCTATTTGAGCGCCAGGCAAATAGTACTTTAGAACTATCAATGAATAAAATTACACAGACTAAAATACTACTTTTTAAATTTTTTTAGTCATTTTATGCTTTTTTAAGCTAAATAGAGTTATTTCTGTTGGCAGAATTTGTTACTCTTCAAGCACAGATAAACGCCTGTTTGATAATAAACAAACAACGATTTACTAGTTTAAAGGATGCTTTATGTTGGATAGCTCGAAAATTCAATACCCACCATTACAACTAATACAAACATGGGTATGGATGATGATTGAATCAGGTAACCCTGAACTGCAAGATAAAGGGCGTGATAATCTTATTTCAGCGTTTGGCAGTTTAGCTAAGGCCAATGAATACTTAGTACAACATATAAAAAAATAAGGCGCATTGTGCGCCTTATTTTTTTAGGTGTAACTAATCAAATATCAAGCTTTACGACGGTCAAGTACACTCTTATTTAGTGTTGCTAAAAGTGACTCTGTATCATCCCAGCCGATACAAGCATCTGTTACGCTCTGTCCATAACACAATGCACTACCTTCAATAAGGTCTTGGCGTCCTTCAACTAAATGACTTTCAACCATCACACCAAAAATAGCATGATTACCTTGAGATATTTGCCCTGCAACATCATCGGCAACCATCATCTGCTTCTTGTAATCTTTACTACTATTAGCATGGCTAAAATCAATCATAATATTATCTATCAAACCAGATTTAGCCAGCTGCTTGGCAATATCGGACACGTGTTCGGCACTATAATTAGGCGCCCGACCTCCACGTAAAATAATATGACAATCTGGATTCCCTTTGGTTGACACTATGGCTGAATGACCAAACTTAGTGACCGACAAGAAATGATGTGGAGCGCTCGCAGCTCCAATGGCATCAATAGCCACTTTAATGGTTCCATCGGTACCATTTTTAAATCCTACTGGACAAGATAGCCCCGATGATAGTTCACGGTGTACTTGAGATTCGGTAGTACGTGCACCAATAGCGCCCCAACACATCATGTCAGCAACATATTGAGGCGTGATCATATCTAAAAACTCACCTGCTGTTGGTATACCAGAGTCATTTAAATCAACGAGTAATTTACGAGCGGTCCGTAAACCATCATTTAATTGAAAACTGTTATCCATATACGGATCATTAATTAACCCTTTCCAACCTACTGTCGTTCTCGGCTTTTCAAAATACACTCGCATGACAATTTCAAGCTGATTTTTATACTGTTCCCGCAATTTAACTAAGCGTTGACCATACTCTAAGGCGGCAACAGGATCATGAATTGAACAAGGGCCAATCACCACTAATAAGCGATCATCTTTACGGGCTAGAATTTGATGAATACTGTTACGCGCATTGAAAACAGTTGATGATGCATGTTCGGTTGCCGGAAATCGTTCTAGAATCGCAATGGGTGGAAGCAATTCTTTTATTTCATCGATACGAATATCGTCATTTTGATAATGCATAGTGGTTACAACTCCGGCAAAACGTCTTATGAGTCTGATTCAATAAAATAAATCAGCTGATACAATTCATTAAAAATGTTAAAAAAACCATCGAAAAAATGAACATGAATCATCAATTTAACCAGTATCTATCGACAAATCAATCAAGTATTATTCATCAGTGCCGATAGTAGTGACTATCAGTAAGTGATTGGGAATACGTAATAGGAAGCAATAGCAACTGAGCTCACTTGGCTACCGCGTAAACCGAGTATGAAATACACTTATACATTGATTTTTTAGCACCAAATATCACTAAAATAAACTGTCTCATAAAAAAGACACTCTGATGATATTAATATGCTTTACTTTAATGATTAACATCATTAATTCAACACAAGGAAGATGAGCAACTTAATACTTGGCAAGCTATCCAGAGGAGGATAACAGATTGAAATATTTTAATATTTATTTATTAGGTTCATTGTTAACTCTTTGCAATCCTGCGATTGCCACGTCAGTAGATCCCATCGATGATACGCACGAATTAGTCGAACTCCACTCGCAAAATTACCATACAACGTTGATTTCGATCATTAATAGCATCAGTTTCTCTACCAGTAACAGTATTGCACCCTACTTCTTTACCGATGAAAACACTGGTGTGCAGTATGACCTTCTGAAGGCTGCTCTGGACAGTGAAAATATAGACATAAAAGAGATTGTGCATGCGCCTAATTTGCGTGCGCAGCGCCTAGTCAAAACCAATAAAATAGACTGCATGATCAATGCACCCGATAACGTGGCAGGACTGTTTTATACACAGAGCTTGCTTGAATATCAAAATAGCGTGTTTTACTTATCTAGAAATAACCTTAAGATTGAACAAATTAACGATCTTAGCGCATTGTCTATTTTAGGATTCCAAAATTCAAAACAATACTTAGGTGATGAGTTTAAAGACATCGCGAATGCCAACCCTAACTACAGTGAAATCACCAATCAGAAAAGCCAAGTGGTGATGTTATTTAATGGATATGTGGAGGTCATTGTTTTAGAAAGACGAATATTTGAATATTATCGTCATTTACTCAAATCAAAACTCGATACCAGCATACCAGTAACAGAAGTGGCACTCTTTGACCCTGCTCAACGTAAAATTGCCTGTTATGATCAAAAAACGACTAACCGAGTAGATAGTGCCATTACGACACTTAAACAGTCATATCGCTACCAAGAGATACTCGACCTAGCTGAACAAAACAATTATCAACCGCAGTATCAAATGCCTTAAAGGTACTAATTCTGTTTCAACGCTTGCAGCTTAATTTGGTAACGTTGCTTATTATTGCTATCACTTAAGGCTAACGCACGTTTAAGGTTTTTCTCAGCCAGACGCTCTTCACCTGTTGCCCAATAAGCCCTAGACAACCCAAAATAAAATTCATGACGATAATCCGCTTTATCAACTGCTCGTTTATACCATATGAGTGCATCTTGATATTGCTTATCAAAATACGCTTGTTGAGCCATGTCAAAATAGTAAAATGGATTATTTATTCTCGCGAGTTCAAGCACTTTATGTATTTGCGCCCATTCATCTAAACGCCCTTGTTCACCTAAAATCAACGCCAAATTGTATAATGTGGTTAAATCTTGCGAGTCAATTTGTAACGCTAAACGATATGCATATTCAGCCTCAACTTCGTAGCCCTTATGTCGATAAATAACTGCTAGAGTATTGATGGCCGCCACATATTGCGGATCCAATTGAATGCTTTTTTTAATCAGTGCATAAGCCGCATCAAAATCAGTTTTAATTAACGCTTCTGCTGCAATATTATTATAAAACATCGCGGTTAGCTGGCGCTTATTAACTGTTTTTTTATGATAAGCACGCACAGAGCGTTCAGGCAAAAAGTCCACTAGAACATCAGTACCTCTAAATAACACAGTGTTATTAGCCCTTGGAGGTAACAAACGTAAATTAACGTGACCATTAACTAAATAAAAACCACCTCGCCTATCCCAAACGGGTTCTACATCTATGTCATTAAACTCCACGGGCACATTTAACGCATCTGCCAACGCCGCCGATAACACAACCAAAGACATACAATTACCTTGACGATTAAGCACCGTTTCACTGGCTGAGCGGGTAACATTATCACGGTACTCAAAACCACCATCTTGTGCGCCTATATATTGAGCCAACCATTCATTAGCCAGAATATTTTGACTGCGAAGAGTACTATCAGCTTGAAACTGTCGCCTAAATTGTGCGACAAACTTATCAGGTAAACGATAAATATCATCAATAGCCACAGTCTCAACAGGCATGAACATTTCATCATGAAATAGGTCAGTAATCTTGATTGCTTTGTTTTGGGGCTGAGTTGATTGACAAGCGCTCATGCTGAAAAGTAAAACAACAAGCAGTAGATAGGTCCATTGAAGTCGTAAGTGGTCATCCTTGGCAAAGGGATTAACCTCTGTCTTTTTTGGGTGATGAGTAAACATTATTCAGCCCTCAGATAGGAATACGCTATCTAAAAGCATAGTCAATAGATGCCCATTAGACCAAAACAACCACTACAAGTTTGTAATGGCTTATTCGCTACTGAGGAGGATTTACACTAACAGGAGGATCTATTTGGATAAAAAGTTGTGTGTCTTGATATTCGTAGGGACGATAAAATTGATTGCCACAGCTAAAATAATGAAATGGTGACGTCACGGCTAAACAACCAATAGGCAGTGATTGCAAAATCATTATCTGCTGTTGCTGTCTTAACAACTCTTGCCATTCGTGCTGTTGTAATACACTGTCGCGAACAGCAAAAGCATCAAAAGGCGTTGATGACTGGCTCACCACAACGGTGCCAGCATAGCTTGCTGCGCTTAATAACAAAGATCCCATTAATAAATTTATCAGTATTGGTTTCATCATCACCTCATCACAGATTTCATCATCTAATAGTGTATACGTTAAACTGGCATATGGCCCTTTATTTACCTCCATTGAGTCAGTAATAACGTTATTAATCTGCAAAAAAAACAGAACCCTAAGGTTCTGTTTTCTATGTTAACTAATTAACTCATTAGCCAGCGGTTTTCACACTCACAAACTCAGGGTAAGCATCTACTCCACAGTCAGAAGCATCCATACCGTTGTACTCTTCTTCTTCTGTCACACGGATACCCATAGTCATTTTTAATACAAACCATACCAGTAACGATGTGGTAAATACCCAAATGAAGATAACCGCAGCACCGTATAGCTGACTGCCAAAACTAGCATCGGCATTTGATAATGGTACTAACATTAGTCCAAGGAATCCCGCAACACCGTGCACCGAAATGGCACCGACTGGATCATCAATTTTAATTCGGTCAAATGCAATCACTGAGAAGATAACAACTGCACCAGCAACCAAACCAATTACACCAGCCATTAACAACGAAGGTGATAAAGGATCAGCAGTAATTGCCACTAAACCCGCTAACGCACCGTTTAAAATCATGGTTAAATCAGCTTTACCCCAAACAACTTTACACACAATAAGCGCTGAGATTGCACCAAATGCGGCGGCAGAGTTAGTGTTTACAAAGATTTTAGCGACAGCACTGGCGTTTTCAGCATCTGAAACCAACAGCTGTGAACCACCGTTGAAACCAAACCAACCCATCCATAAAATGAACATACCTAAAGTAGCCATTGGTAAGTTAGAACCTGGAATAGGATGAACTTGGCCATTTTCACCATATTTACCTTTACGAGCACCAAGAAGCAGCACACCAGATACTGCAGCTGCAGCACCAGCCATGTGCACAATGCCACTACCAGCAAAGTCAACAAAACCAGCTTCAGAGAGGAATCCACCACCCCATGTCCAGTAACCTTCAATAGGGTAAATAACAGCGGTCATGACGACCGAAAAAGCTAAGAAAGACCATAACTTCATCCGTTCAGCCACAGCACCAGATACTATCGACATTGCCGTAGCAACAAACACGACTTGGAAGAAAAAGTCTGATTCCAAAGCATGGTCTGCACCATCGGCTTGCGAACCGATTAACGAACCAAAAGAAGGAATGAAACCACCTTCTACATTGTCGACATACATGATGTTGTATCCGACGAATAAAAACATCACACATGCAATTGAATATAAACACACGTTTTTAGTTAATATTTCAGTGGTGTTTTTTGAGCGAACTAAGCCGGCTTCTAACATGGCAAAACCCGCTGCCATCCACATAACTAACGCACCTGAAATGAGGAAATAGAACGTGTCTAATGCAAAACGTAGTTCAGTTACCGTCAGGCCTAATTGAGTTAATTCTTCCATAGCAGCCTCCTTATAATGCTTCGTTATCAAGTTCACCCGTACGAATACGGATCGCTTGTTCTAAATCAGTCACAAAAATTTTTCCATCACCTATTTTGCCGGTATGTGCAGCACTGGTAATGGCTTCAATAAGCATGTCCAAATTTTCATCTTTGGTGGCAATTTCTAATTTTACTTTAGGAAGAAAGTCCACTTGATACTCTGCCCCACGATAAAGTTCAGTGTGACCTTTTTGGCGTCCAAAGCCTTTTACTTCAGTAACAGTCATACCTTCAATGCCCATGCCTGCAATGGCTTCACGGACATCATCCAATTTAAATGGCTTGATGATAGCGCTGACGAGTTTCATCTCGACCTCCAAAAGTGTGAAAAAATGTAATTGTTATTAATTTGTTGGATGAGTTAATTCAATCATTAGGCCACTTTTTCAAAATACTGTTATATATAGCTTTTATTTTATTTACTCTTTTATTTATTAACATTAAGGCACCAATCAAGTGCACAAGAAACATCGACGCATCGTTTTGGTGCAGCAAATCATCCACCTTTCATGCTACCTAGCAGCAAGAAAGCGGTGAACTATCTCTACATAACACAGATAAAAAAACAGCCCTCAAATGAGGGCTGTTTGTTAGATTTTTCAGGCTTACACCTGAGGAGATTTTTTATGCTAAGTACAACTTATTTATAAGTCGCTTCGCGCTTTTTAGCTTCTTCTTTCCACTTAGGCACCAGTGTTTTCTTAAACTCAGCTTTTTCAGCATTCATGGTTTTCATGTCCATGCCTAATGCTGCTTGTGCTTTTGCTTTCGTTGAAGTGTCAGGGTAAGCAATTGGTTGCTTAACACCTTTTGCACCGAGTAACTGAGCAAGTTTAACGCGAGCATCAGCTGCTTTATCCAATGAAGTACCTAAAATACGTAATACTTCAGCAGGAGCATGAGATGATGCACCATGAGATGCAGTCGCATAATCCCAACGCCACTGTGAATGACGAATATCCATTAGGATTGGCTTCATTTCAACTTCAGTTGCACCAGCATCCCACGCAGCTTTAGCTTCAAAATGAGCTTTAACTAATTGAGTTTCAACACGTGCTTTTAAGTCTTGTGCTTTCTGTTTGCTTTCATTAACTTGCTTAACCATAAACTCTTTGCTTTGACTGTGACAAGTTGCACATGTTTCTTCAAAGCGATCAAATGGGTTACCCACTTTATGGTCTGTAAATTTGCGGCCTTTGTCATTAGTCACTTTAGGCATATGACAATCAACACAACTCACGTTATTTTGACCGTGAACACCCATTTTCCAAGTTTCATAACCAGGGTGTTGTGCTTTTAGCATAGGAGTTTTAGACACAGCATGAGTCCAATCAGAGAACTCCATGTTGTCGTAATACACTTCCATTTGCTCAACAGTGGTACCCATATCCCAAGGGAATTTAACGAAACCAGGACGTTCAGCCGTTTTCTCGAAATAATATTCTACGTGACATTGAGCACACACCATTGACTGCTTGTCTTTACGAGAAGCTTTATCAAATGGAGTATTCAATGTTGTCATCGCGCGCTCTGCAAACGGACGAGACATACGTAACTTAGATGAGCCTTTTTCATGACAATCGCCACAACCAAGAACATTGACAATTTCTGGACCGCCTTTAGCCCACTTGCCACTGAAATAGCCATCTTCGCCCTGCTCTTCAATCACACGAGGCACATCAGGACTTTTACAGCTCCAACACGCCATTGGCATTGGACCATCTTCAGCATTTTTTGGCGCACCGGTACGCAATGAATTCGTTACGTCAGTAACCGCATACATATGACCTCGTGGTGCATTGTAATCTTTAGCAAAGCCGTAGCCTGCCCACAATACGACTAGACTAGGTACTTTTTCCAACATATCGACAACTTCTTTACTTTCATCAGTTGCATGCCAGCTGTCATATTGCTTAGAAAATTTATCTTTATAAACCTCATTTCGAGGCTCCGTTTTATCACTCGCCATTGCGCCAGCAGCTAAAAAACTGGCTGCCATCACTGCACTCAGTGCAATTGATTTCATATTCATCTTCATCACCCTTTATCTCCGTGTTACATTATATTTAATTTAATAATCACGACATCTCCAAAGTCAAAGTTAGCGATTTAACACCGCTTTAAATATACCCCTTATGGGGTATAGCGATGAAAGTTTGCGCCAGATCAACATGTAAACAGGATGTATTTCACAGTTTTGTAAACTTGTTAATGTTATCAACCCATACCTAATGTAGAACACACTATTGGACATCATATAAAACAGTACTTTTGACTTATTTTTAATCACTAATCGCTATCAACAGCAGGATTTTATGTTTACTCGTGGCAGCCTTACTTCCACCATTTTAAGTTTAATGCTCATTTTAATTTTGTTGTCATCAAGCTTAGCGGTGTTTTCTATCGTCAATTTAACCTTCAGCTTAGGCGATGCCAAAGGCATCAACGCCTCGGGTTCACTGCGAATGCAAAGTTATAGGCTGTTGTTGTATACCAATGCCGGCAGTAGTAATACCGATGAAAAAATTTCTGCCTTCGAAAATACACTTAGTTCAGAAGCACTTAAACGCTCTCTTCAGTGGTATAGCCCCAAAGAGCTGCGAGACCAATATTTATTAGTTATCGATAAGTGGCAAGTGATGAGAGTGTATATTGAAGAAGGGAATACGCGACTTTACTCAGCCTCATTAACCGACTTTGTCGACACCATTGATACCTTGGTATTAAAGATGGAATTGTTCGCGGCCTTTAAATTAAAGTTATTGGTTATTGGGCAGATTATCGGCTTATTTATTTTACTTGTTATCGCTTTCTTTGCCGTAGTATTCACACGTAAACGGGTTGTTAAACCATTGCAATTGTTGATGGATAGCGCAGCAACAATTTCGAAAGGTAACTTCAAAGTTGAGATGCCTAAAACGGGTTATATAGAACTGACGGCTCTAGGTAATGCACTGCAAAAGACGGCAGCGGAATTAGCCCATTTATATGAAGATTTAGAAAACCAAGTGAACGAAAAAACCTTGGCATTAACCCGAGCAAACAATGAGCTAAAGTTTTTATACGACAATCTACTCATGTTACATGCTGATAAACTCGACTATAAAGCATTACAATCTGCAATCAATCAGCTGAAATATTATGAAGACTTAACCTTTCTTCGCTTAGTCGTTGAGCATGATGATGGCTCTAAAGACGTTATTAAAGCTGAAGGCGGCTGGCCTGATGAGTTAGCCACTGAATCGGTACAGTTTCCGCTATTAATAGAAAAGACCCAAATGGGCTATTTAGATGTAATATCTAATAAGCCATTGAATAAATTATTGTTTGAAAACTTCGCCATGATGTTAACCCGTTCAATTACTATCCATAATGCTACTGAACAACGGCAGCAACTGGCGCTACTGGAAGAACGTGCGGTCATCGCTAGAGAATTACATGATTCAATTGGCCAATTATTATCTTTTCTGAAAATCCAGGTGAGTTTATTACGTAAAAGTCTTGCTCACAGTTGTCGTAGCCCTGAAGTAGAAGGTCAATTGACAGAGATTAATGAAGGTGTCAGTACTGCTTATGTACAATTACGTGAACTGTTATCAACCTTTAGATTAACCATTAAAGAGCCTAATTTAAGTCAAGCTATTGAAGTTATGTTGGATCAATTACGTCATCAAACGAATATCAATATCCAATTGAATTACAAGATATCAGCACATTTACTTGAAGCTAAACAACACATTCATATTTTACAATTAATTCGCGAAGCGACATTAAATGCAATTAAACACGCTAACCCTGCTCATATAGTGGTAGATTGTCAGTTAACAGATAATGGCATGATTACTATTACAATATGTGATGATGGCATTGGCGTGACACATTTAGCTGAACGAGATCAGCATTTCGGTATTGGCATCATGCATGAACGCGCCAACAAACTGAATGGTATCGTTTCGTTCAATAGTAACCAGCTCGGCGGTACTACTGTTACGCTGAGTTTTCCACCTCAACAGGAGCCTTTAAATGGGTAAGCCGTATTCCGTACTTGTTGTCGATGATCATCCATTATTACGCCGTGGTATTTGCCAATTAATCACCTCCGACGGTGACTTTTCGCTTTTTGGTGAAACGGGCACGGGACTAGAAGCTCTTACCGCCGTAGCCGAAGATGAACCCGATATTATTTTGCTCGATTTGAATATGAAAGGCATGTCTGGGCTTGATACTCTCAATGCTATGCGTCAAGAAGGTGTAACAGCAAGAATTGTGATTTTAACCGTCTCAGACGCTAAACAAGATGTCATTAGACTACTGCGAGCGGGTGCTGACGGCTATTTACTCAAAGACACTGAGCCTGATTTACTGTTAGAGCAACTCAAAAAAGCCATGCTGGGTCACCGAGTCATTAGTGATGAAGTAGAAGCTTATCTTTATGAGTTGAAAAATACCATTGACGACAACAGCTGGATAGAGAATTTAACCCCGCGTGAATTACAAATATTGCAGGAGCTGGCGGAAGGTAAAAGTAATCGAATGATCGCCGAAGACTTACACATCAGCGAAGGCACTGTTAAAGTTCATGTGAAGAATTTGCTGCGTAAAGCAAATGCAAAATCTCGCACAGAAATGGCCGTACGCTACCTTAACAATTAGCCCACTATCAAAATCATATTTAACAACAAGGCCACTTAAACGTGGTTTTGTTGTTATTTATCATCCACTAGAATTAAGAGATGGGTTATTTATCGTTAATAAATGCTAACCAACTTTGCAGTACTGACTCAAAGTCTTCCAGACCACAATAACACTCAGATTCCGCATTATACAGGCTCATGGAGTCTTCTAATAAGTGCTCTTCCTCAAAATCAATCACACTGGCAAACACTCTCACTTGCTCAAAGTCGATGTCGATAGTTAACTCTCCACCGATATCCCGCAAATGGTTAAGCGCCCCAGATTTGATTAACACAATCTGGGTGAGAATATGATTAGCTTTGCTCTTGTCGTCACCAAGCTCTTCAGCAAACCATCTGCCTAACACTTCATGACCCATGCTAAATTCAGCAAAGACCGTGCCTTCTAGGCGATTTCGACGAAATTGATATTCCATACTAGTACTCTTTTATTAGCATTTTTTCTATTTTAACCGATGAACGGCCACTCTGCTGCTCGTTAGTTCAGCAAATATTGCGCTTGATGGTTAAATGCACGATAAATAAAGGATTTCATTTTATAAGGTTGTTTTAAACTTGGGCAAGATAAAAAAATAGCGTAAATTATTACAATAGTGATCACATGGAATCTCTAATAATGAATAATGGTTTTATATACAGTTTATTGCTTACCGGCCCCAATGCTGGCCAGTCACTTACCGCGGAACAAATAGCACAATGGCAGCCTGCTGATGGGTTGTTGTGGTTACATCTGCGATATCGTGAACCTAAAGCTCGTAAATGGATCCTCAACTCCGGCTTACAGAGGGTTGAGATGGATACTCTGTTGGCCACTGATACTCGTCCACGAGTATTAAGTTCCGACAAAGGAATTTTACTGGCGTTACGAGGAGTTAATTTAAACCCAAACTCCGATCCAGAAGACATGGTCGCAGTGCGGATCTACGCTGAAGAGCACAAGATCATCTCAACCTGCGAGCGCCAGTTACAATCGGTGATTGATGTTGCCGATGCGATAACACAAGGCAAAGGTCCGGTTGATAGTGCAGCGTTTATCATGGCCATTTGTGAGCGTCTGACGCAACGTAAAGTGGAGTTTATTGGCAAACTGGAAGAGCAGCTCGATGAATTAGAAGAACGCGTTGTCACTCAAGTAAACAAAACCTTACGTACTGACATTGCCGAGCTGCGCAGACAAACCGTAGTATTGCGTCGCTACCTCGCGCCCCAACGAGAAGCATTTTCTCGTATGCTACAAGAAGCCAGCGAACTATTTGACGACAATGATAAAGTCCGCTTACGTGAAATACACGAAACCCTTATTCGAGTAATAGAAGATCTTGATGCAATACGCGATCGAGCCAGCGTTACGCAGGAAGAGCTTCAATCACAACAGTCAGAACAAGTGAATCAGAGACTGTATTTCTTATCATTGATTTCGGCGGTATTTTTACCATTAGGTTTTTTAACAGGTTTATTGGGCGTCAATATTGGCGGAATACCTGGCGCTGAATCAAATTGGGCTTTTGCCGCATTCTGTGGTGGATTGTTTGCGCTGATAGGTTTGCAAATGTACTTATTCTACCGTTTGAAATGGCTATAATCCGTCTCTAATATACATGATGGACATTGATCTGCTGAGGGTTAACTACTCGTCAGGAGCGGCTAATTTGCACGTAATGACAATAAAATGATTAGCGGAGTTAACTTGGTATTACCTAACGTTAAACGACTAACGAGATACGACTAACGTTGAGCAATATAAAGCGACGGAGTTAATCACTTATCCAAGGCCATTCTAAGCAAATTTAACTGTAAACAAAAAAGGACACCGAAGCGTCCTTTTTAATTTATATTTATCAGTCTTTTAACGACTGAAACAATGTTGATATTACTTAGTTTCTACTGCAGCAGGTGTTTTCTCTACTGACATTAATTCAACTTCAAAAACCAATGTTGAGTTAGCAGGAATAGTGCCAGTATCACGTTCGCCATAAGCTAATTCTGATGGGATAACAAACTTATACTTAGCGCCTACAGGCATTAACTGTACGCCTTCAGTCCAACCAGGAATAACACGGTTTAGTGGGAACTTAGCCGTTTCACCACGAGCATATGAACTGTCAAATTCGGTGCCATCAATTAACGTGCCACGGTAATGAACTTCAACAGTATCTTCAGCAGCAGGCTTTTCACCACTACCGGCCTCTAATACTTCGTACTGCAAACCAGACTCAGTCGTGGTTACGCCTTCTTTGGCTTTATTGTCTTCTAAGAATTTTTTGCCATCTGCAATTGATTTAGCAGCTAACGTTTCAGCTTGCTCTAAGCGCTTGTCGTTTAGTTTTTTATCTAGGTTTTGTAATACAGTCTGCATTTCTTCTTCAGTTAACTGCATTTCTTCGCCTAAGCCATCGCTAAAGCCTTTAATCACCATAGCGCGGTCAACAGCAAAGCCTAATTCTTCTTGCTCTTTAATGTGACCAGACATGTACTTACCAATTGAACCACCAACACTATATGCTTCTTTTTGAACGTCAGTTGTCAATTCAACTTTCTTTTGAGCAACGTCTTGTTCCTGATTACACGCAGTAAGGCCAACAACGGCTAATGCAACTAACGATAATTTGTAAATAGATTTCATTAAAGCTTCCTCAGCATCCTATAGTGGTTACAATAACCTTAATACATTCAATCAATGAGATGTTTAATTGGTCATGTTCTCTTGCCACTTTATACTAGTTAAAACGGTTATACCATTGGGTAAACCTTATATGACAAGGTTTAGGACAATAATTCAAGGAGCAAGTTCATGATACGCGTTCCAATGCTGTTTTTTTGGCCAACTCTAGTCTTAGTAAGCCTATTATCTGCATGCCAACCAACAGCGACGAAAGTTAAGGTCATCACTACTGATGCCAGTTATAGTGCAAGTTTGTCAAATGATGCAACCATCGCCTTGGTTAGCACGGCTCATAATGGCGTACAGGTATGGGATCTTACTGACTCAACGTTGTCTTACCAGTGGCTCCAAGGCCAACAACAAAATACCAGTAACGTCATTGATACTGCGATATCAGCAAATAGCCTTTATGCTGCAACAATTAGCAGCCACTCACTTGCAATATGGCGATTAACCGATGGTTCATCTGTCGGATGGTGGTCTTTGCCTTCTTATGCGCAAAGTGTCGCCATCGCTAATACAGGGCAAACCCTTGTGGGTTTAGTCGATGGCTCTGTGATGTCATTGTCACCTGAAAAATCACGCTTAATTCAATTTTTGGGCCATCAAGAAAAAGTGAATAGCGTGTCTATTAGTGCCGATGGCAATACAGCATTAAGCGGCGGGAATGATGGTAAAGTATTACTTTGGCAAGCCCAAACGGGTCAACCATTACAACAATGGCAGTTAACATCCCGCATCACTAAAGTGGCGATTAACGATTCAGCGACTCTCAGCTTTGCAAGCGATATCACTGGTAATGCCACCCTGTGGCAGTCGGATACCGGTAAACCAATAAGTCATCTCGATATTAATCGACGCCAAATGAATTTTTCAAGTGCTCGCTTTGTTAATAATGACCAGCAATTACTCACAGGTACGCCATCAAGAGAAATCTTTTTATGGCAAATAGACTCAGGTAAACGACTTTCTCGCTGGCAAGTTCAATTGAGTAAAAACACCCAAAACAAAGGCGCTGTAGTATACTCTGCCGCAATGATAGCACCTGGCTCGATAGTCAGTATTAGCAGCCAAGGTTTAGTTGAATATTGGCAGTAATAACTAATGTAATAATTCAGTAATAAGAGGTCGACATGGAAAGCGTTTTACAAAAGATTGATGATCTTGAAATGAAATTATCATTTCAAGATATCTCCATTGAAGAGTTAAACCAAGAAGTGATAAAACTCAATGCATTAGTTGCCAGACAGCAACAGCAAATGCTATTAATGGTTAATAAACTGCATTCTATTGAGCCTAGTAACATGGCGTCTTCTGCCGAAGAGACTCCACCACCACATTACTAAAGCCTTGCGACCATACAAGATATTTTAGGATACTTTGACTGCTATCATAGTCAGCTTATAGTCAGCTTATAGTCAGCTTATAGTCAGCTTATAGTCAGCTTATAGTCAGCTGATATTCAGCAAATATGATATAGACTGTATTGAAATCGAGTGAATGGTCAGTACCATAGAATGAGACTATGCAAGTAATAACCTTGCTTACTCATAACAATTTAAACCATAAATAAGATTAACCTAGGTCGTCATCTAACGCGAATAACAAGGACAGCCGTCACCTATGCAGCTAAAGCCACTACTCAGCATTGCTACCACAGGCGAACAGATACTGACTCAAATTGCTGAGCCAGTGACGGTGTTTGACGACGCATTACATACCTTAGCTGATAACATGCTCAGCACTATGCTGAATGCAAATGGCGTCGGTATTGCGGCAACGCAAGTGTTCAGCAACGTAGCAATGTTTATCATGGCGTCAAATCCTAACGAACGTTATCCCCATGCGCCATCAATGCCTCCAACGGTAGTCATAAACCCACAGATTCTATCGGCATCTGCCGCAACAGAAACAGATGTAGAAGGTTGCTTATCCATTCCAGGTCAGCGGCTATCTATTGCACGACACAGCGAAATAGAAGTTCAGTATCAGTCGCTTGATGGCCAGTTACATCAACAAACATTAACGGGATTTGTTGCGCGTATTTTTCAACATGAATATGACCACCTGCAGGGTATTACTTTACTTGAACGGGTCAACCTCATGACACCTCAGATACTGGTGCCACAATGTTAAGAACATTCTGTATTGGGTTGAGTCTCATTATTGGCCTATCCGGTTGTGCCTTTAATAGTGTATTTGTTAACTATCCATCGCAAATAGCGCCATACAAGCAACAACTCAATAGCGATTCACCAACAGCAAAAATCACTGATTTGGCCGACAATATTAGCGGCAATGATGGCTTACTTTACGCCCAAGAGTCTGGGCGTATTATGCAAATTGCGGGTGACTTTAGCGGCAGTAAAACCTATTACCAACAAGCCATTGACGATTATCAAGTTTTTGATGATAAAGCCATCGTGAGTGCCAGTAAATTAGGTGCAGGGGCGAGCAGTCTTTTACTCAACGATAATGCCATTCCTTATCGAGGTCCGGGTTATGAGCGTATTATGTTGCATCAATATCAGGCACTTAATTATTTATTTAGTGGCGACGCTCAAGGGGCGTTAGTAGAAGTTCGCCGCAGTAATGAATTGCAAAGTATGGAACAAGCACGCTATCAGAAATCACAAAAATCAGTGCAAGACATGGCCAATGGCACCATTGACGCGCAAGTAGCCCAATTAAGCAAAGAAGCCGGCAATGTCACCAGTTCATTTCTAAACGCTTACAGCTATTACACTACTGGCTTGTTGCACGAACTTGCCAACGAGCCTAATGATGCGTTTATTGATTATCGCAAAGCAGCACAAATTACCCCAGACAATGTGTATTTACAGCAAGATTTAGTTCGTTTAGCTAAACAACTGGGGATGCCTCAATACGACGAATTTAAACGTCGCTGGGGAGAAGCGGTAATGCCTACACCCGACCAAGGCCAAGTTGTGTTTATTATTGAACGTGATTTTGTACCAGAAAAACAGAGTATTACGGTACCTTTTCCACTTAACGGTAATATCCAATCCGCGTCATTGGCGACCTATCAACCACAACGTCAGTTAGTCAATAACAGCCAAATCCAAGGGTTAGACGCGCCACTCACAGCACAAACTATTGCTAACATTGATGCGTTAGCCATTAATGCCTTAAAAGAAGATTTACCCGCTGCGTTGTTTCGACAAGCCGCAAGAGTTTATGCTAAATACCAAATGAATCGCAGTGTACAAAACAGTAGTCAACGAGCCAATAATCAAGTTGATGCTGCTGCGATGATAATGCAAATATTTAATGTTATCACCGAGCAAGCCGACCGTAGAAGTTGGTTAACCCTGCCACGTCAGGCTCAAATTGCTCGACAATTTATCGATGCCGGCAGCTATAATGTTCGCTTAAATAGCAGCCAAAATGTAAATATTGACGTAAAACCAAACCGTACAACATTAATTTGGGCAATAGAGACTGGAAATCGTACCCGTTTTTATTCGATAATAATCTGATAGACGATAATTGCTTATCAACTGTCACTCATCACCAATGGAATTTACTATGAAAAATTTGAAACTGATATTTGTATTAGCTGCAGTAATGGGGCTGAGCGCCTGTCAATCTAAAGTAGAGTATGGTGACGCGACGGAAGTCGAAACCGTTAACGAAAACTTCGGTTCAACTGATCTGCAAGTCATCGCAGCAAAAATGGTCGACAGCATGATGGCATTCCCACCTGTTGTGGTAATGACACAGAGCAACCGCCCGATTGTATTTGTGGATAAAATTAAAAACAAAACCTCTGAACATATCGATACAGAATCAGTGACCGACACCATTAGCAATAAACTATTACGCTCTGGTAAGTTCCGTTTTATTGATATGACTAAGGTTGATACTGTACGTAAACAACTTGATTATCAAAACAATGCCGGCATGGTAGACCCATCTACGGCAATTAAATTTGGCCGTCAAATTGGCGCGCAATATATGCTTTATGGCAACTTATCAAGCATCGTTAAACAAGATGGCAGCACCAAAGATGTTTACTACAAAATGACCATGCGGTTAATGGATCTTGAAACTGGCTTAATTGAATGGTCAGATGAAAAAGAAATCCGTAAAATGAAATCAAAGTCTTTTTTAGGCTTATAAATCACTACTCATAGCACTAAAGCCGACATTGTTGTCGGCTTTTTCATACATCAAATAAAAAGTTAGGAACACTAACGTGAAATTGTTATCCACTGAATTGTTTAGTCCTCGGGTCATCAAAACCAGTCTCATCGCATTATGTTGTGCTAGCCTTGTCAGCTGCAGCAGCTCACTTTCAACATCATCCTTGCAACGGGATGGCTCTGCCTACATAAGCCAAGTACAAGCACAAGCAAGATCCAACGTGGTATCAAATGCACAATATGAGCTAACTTTCTTTTTAAGTGAGCACAGCCAATTCAGTGCAAAATCGATTGTTCACTTTGACTTAAGCAGCGTGCCAAAATCACTGACGCTTGATCTTAACAAAGCCAATATTAAGCAATTTATTGTTAACGGAACCAAGGTATATCCTAATTACAATGGCGCTTATATTGTGTTAAATCAAAGTCTATTAGTTGATGGTCACAACACTGTAGAAGTTGAATTTACTCGAGAACACAGTACCAATGGCGAAGGCTTACATCGTTTTGTCGACCCAGTAGACAGTAAAGTTTATTTGTATTCACATTTTGAACCTGCAGCCGCCCAGCAAATGTTTGCAGTATTTGATCAACCGGATCTTAAAGCCAGTTATCAGATTAACGTCCATGCACCCAAAGATTGGCAAGTGATCAGTGCCATGCGTGAAACCAATGTGGTTGACCAAGGCGATACTAACTTATGGACCTTCCCTGCTACCCCAAAATTAAGCCCATATAACTTTTCTATGCACGCAGGTCCGTACCATGTTTGGGAAGATAATTCAGGCCGTTATCCGATGCGTTTATTTTCGCGTCAGTCTGTGGCCAACCAAGTTACCCCTCAAGATTGGTTCACTTATACCAAACAAGGTTTAGACTTTTTTGATAGCTACTTTGGTATTGCTTATCCGTTTAAAAAATACGACCAAGTATTAGTGCCTGACTTTCTTTATGGCGCAATGGAAAACGCAGGAGCGATCACTTTTTCTGAAGACCGTTTCTTATTTAATGCCAAGATGACTGCCGAACAAAAAGAACGTTTAGCAGGCGTTATCATGCACGAAATGGCGCACCAATGGTTTGGCGACTTAGTCACCATGAAGTGGTGGAATGGCTTATGGTTAAATGAAAGCTTTGCCTCATTTATGGGCACCCTTGCTACCAGTGAAGCCACTGAATTTAGTCATGCATGGCGCACTTTTTATGCCTCTGGTAAACAAGCTGCTTACCATCAAGACAGTTTAGTCACGACTCACCCAATTGAAGTGCCCGTGGCCACCAGCCAAAATGCCTTTGATAATATCGACGCCATTACTTATCAAAAAGGCGCATCGACCATCAAGCAATTACGTCATTTACTCGGTGAAGAAACCTTCCGCCGTGGAGTGAGCCAATATTTACAACAATACAGTTATCAAAATGCTGAGCTTAATGACTTTATCAACAGTCTAGCTAAGGCTAGTGGTCGTGATTTGTCTTTGTGGACCAAAGAATGGTTGTACGCGGCGGGTGTGAATACCATCAAAGCTCAGTACACTTGTCAGCGAGGTCAAATTGACTCGTTTGGGTTAGTGCAAACATCTGATGATGAACAACATCCAACGCTACGTGAACAACGAGTACAACTAGGGTTGTTCAACAAAACTCGATATGGCATAGAAAAACAACAAGTGGTTGCGGTGACATACAAAGGCGCTTATACCGAAGTTGATCAGTTAATTGGCGAGGTTTGTCCTGATTTAGTGTACCCAAACTACGATGACTGGGGATTTGTGAAAGTAACGCTAGACTCTAGCTCATTTAACACCGCCAAACAGTCTCTAGGTCAAGTAACCGATCCGCTATTACGCTCTATGCTGTGGCAAAGCATGTGGGACAGCGTGATTGATGGTAAGACATCATTGGATCAGTTTTTAAATATCGCGTTAATTAATGCGCCACTCGAAAAAGACTACACCATTCTAGGTCAAGTACTTGGTAATCTGCAGCGTGCTAAGAACTATCTTGATTTAATGGCGCCAGCTAATGCGGCTTACAACAGTAAAATATCTAAGGCACTTAGCCAAATGAGCCTGCGGATGAGTATGGAAAGCTACCGTAATAGTGATTTCCAACGCCGTTGGTTCGATGCTTATATTAGTTTATCTAGCCATGGCGATGCGTTAAAACATATCCAATCATTACTGCAAAGTAAGAGCCATATAAAAGGGTTAAGCATAGATCAAGATTTACGCTGGGCGATGATCCGCCAATTAAACCGTTATGATTACGGTGATGCTCAGGCGCTACTCGCCCAAGAAAAACACCTTGATCAATCTGACTCTGGTGAAAAAGCCGCGATTGCAGCCGAGGTTATCCGCCCACAGTCATCGCTTAAGCGTCAGTGGTTAAATACTATTGAAAACAATGACAGCATGGCGTTCTCAAAAATTCGCGTCGCAATGTACAATATCTATCCGGCTGAACAAAAACTGTTAAGTGCCGCAACGGCAGAACAACGCTTTGCCAACTTGCCGCTAATGGACGATAAAGGTCCGGTATTTATGCGCAGTTTTGCGGCGCAATTAATTCCGACCGATTGTAGTGCAACAAACATAGATGCTATTAGCCACGTTTTAGATACACAAACGGGTTTATCACAATTGGTGAGACGCGCGCTACTCGAAACCCGTCAACAAGAACAACGCTGCGTAAAAATCAAACAAACATTACAGTAAGCTTATCCATTACAACGGTAAATCAATTACGTTAAATCTAAAAAAGCGCTGATATTTATCAGCGCTTTTTATTATCTTGACCAAATGGAGCCGACACTTAGCAAGTTATGTGGCGATCACTTTCAATAGTCCATCTATAAACATCATCATTGCCACTCACTAAGTGCGCACGCAAAAGCTCATCATCACTGGTGCATGATCGGTACTATCGCTGTCGCGTTCATAGTCAGGCCGAACTAGATGACGATCAAACGTTTTATAATCAATTATATGAGCGAGGTTTTGCTGCTGAGTCGGATTAAACTCACTTGAGACTAATATGTAATCAAGTACTGAGCCACTGTTGCCATAGTAATGTGTCGGCTGCCTAGCAGGATGCGGTTGCTCATCCACTAGTGAGCTTGACTCAAATTCATCTAGGGCCAATGTCGCGTTACACTTAGTCGCGGCGATAAACAGCTCATAGCTGTCAAACAAACTGCTTTGCTGTAACTCTGCCATTAATGAGGTTTCACCTAGTTTAGCCAGCCCAGGGTCTTCAATATCACTGCGATACACGCGTAATTGATTATTAAATGCAGCTAAGAGTTCACTGCCCATGGTGTCATTAAAGTCACCCATCAACATAAAGGGCTGCTGAGTTTGCTGTCGTCTCATCAGCATTTGATGGCACAATAGAGCTGATTCACTGCCGCGCTGTAAACTGGATGCCCAACGCCCAAGCACTTGCCGTGCAACAAAATCAGCACCGCCATGTAAGCCACTTTCACTGATATCGTCACGACTCACGCCACTGCGTTTAGACTTAAGGTGAATGACATAACAATCACATGGACCAAATACTGGTAACTGTATCGTAGCCCGTAACGGTTTACGGCTAAAACTAAATGACTCCGCTAAACCTAACTGGCTGACCCATTGCGGATCTGGGCTGACATTAGCTGAATCAATAATAGGATACTTTGATGCTATCGCGACCACAGGGCTGCGGTACACATAATCACTTACTACCTCGGGTAAATCTAGCGCCACAAAATATTCATAACCCAACGACTCAGTCAACTTAGCTAAGGCATCAGGACTAAACACTTCCTGAAAAGCAATAATGTCAGGTTGATTGTGGCTAATAAACTCAACTAACCATGCACATTTTTTTTGCCATTGCTTATCACTATAGATGTTTTCAAAGTCATAGTAGGCGTGAGGCGGTTCAATAAAGTTAAATAAATTAATGCTTACGACACTAAATGTAAGCTCGGGTGATGGAGCGGTTGATACATCGTTTACGTCCAAAATATTTTGCTCTCTGTAAAACTTATATTAAGGGTACTGACAACATTGTTATTTGTCGAATTTAACTCCCCTCAACCAGGAATAATGCAACATAAACAAAATAACCTAAAAAAACCTAAAAAAACTGAACCTACATTCACAAATACGCGTAATGCATAATAGTTAGACGTTAAGTGATATCTGATTGACTATCCCCCGATACAGCTGATCCGATAAAGTAACACCCGATGTTCTAAGACAATCATCCTCCGTAAGACCCTTTATGGCTTATCCCTCACCCTGATAAGCCATTTTTTTACGGCATTGTTTCTATAGCACATGTGCTTATCGAACTAAAATGAATAGGAGTATATGATGGGATCACTCAATGCAAATAATCGGCATGTCTGCCAAACAATACAAATAGGCATTGCTACTGCCGTTGGGGTTTTATTATTAATTGGCCAACCCGTCTGGAGTGCCAGTGAGGACAACATGCTATTTCACTTTACTGACCCAAGCCACTTCACAGCGTGGAACATCAATAATGACACTGTGATGGGCGGTATTTCGCAAAGCCAAATTAAGCTTAATGAGCAACAAGCGTTATTATTCTCTGGACAGGTTTCCTTGGCAAATAATGGCGGATTTGCATCGACAGAATCCAGCTTTATCCATCAAATTGCCGATGCATCATTACTCACTATCACGGCCAAAGGTGACGGAAAAATATATCAAATCCGCCTAAAAACACCGAATTTATCTTATGGTGAAGCCTATGTGGCTAACGTTAATACTCAAGCTGATACACTCACTCAACATACTTTTACCCCGGCAGATTTTACTGTCAGCTTTAGAGGGCGAGCGGTCACGAATGCCCCTACATTAAACTTTGAAGATATTGATCGTGTTGGTTTTCTCGTGGCACAAAAACAACAAGGTCCATTTATAATTGAGTTACACTCAATACAGTTTGACCGATAAATATGTTAATACATAAGGGTATTCATTGAATTTACCAATACACATAAAAGGCATTATTTTTGATTTAGACGGCACCTTAGTTGAGTCCAGTTTAGATTTTGACTTAATTCGCCAACAAATTGGTTGCCCTAATGGCGTAGACCTTCTTAAATACGTCGACGAGTTAAGTTGCAAAGCCACTCAAGCCAACGCAAACAAAATTATTCTTGAGCATGAATATCAAGATGCTATGAGTGCCAAACCAATCAAAGGCATGACCGAACTGATTAACGCTATTGAAGCGGCCAAATTACCCACAGCCATAGTGACTCGTAATAGCCTTGCAGCCAGTGCCATGAAGGTAACACAAAATAATATCGCCATAGACCATGTGTTAACCCGAGAGCACTTCCCTGCAAAGCCGGCACCCGATGCGTTACTGGCCATTGCAACACAATGGCAAATACATCCACAGCATATTATCTATGTTGGTGATTACTTATACGATATTCAAGCAGCTAATAACGCGGGAATGATAGCCTGTTTAATTAATCATGGCATCGAACGTGATTATCAACATTTAGCCGATATTGTTATCGAAGAGTTGAGTCAACTCCAGCAATTAGTAATCAATAACTCACCGAGCGATTAACGCCAGTACTAACGTTAATAATAAATAAGAACTACCACATGAATATGAATCAAATTCACCCAAAAAAATTACTGAATAGTAAATGGACCAAAGTTAACGTGGTTCAAAAGTTGAAGCATTTTACAGTGACTAAAGTTGAGTATGACGAGCAACAAAACGTGGTTGAATGTCTTATCCGTGCAGAAATGAATGCAGAAGAATGCTCTATTAATTGGCGCGTTCTTAAGGATCCGCAACAGTGGAAAATTGGTTGGCAATAATCTACTGCAAAACACATTTATTATGCCGTTTGATAATAAAAAAAGTGACTCTTGTTTAAATACAATGAGTCACTTTTTTATACTAGCATTAGCATAACCTTAGCTAACGAGTTTCAAGATAATAAACGGTTATCAAACTGCTTGTTGATCTGTTTACTATTGCATTGACTACAACAACTGACTATAGCTTCGTTATTAGCCTTGCAACAAAAATAACCAGTTTGTCATTGAAACCCATTATTCTATTTAACTCGGCTATTATTTTATGATAAATATTGAACCTTCGAGCCTAAATTGAAGGGTTTCTAAACCCCAATCAGATAACATGACGTCCTGGATACGTTGGCCATCACCTTCACTACTACATCCCCACATTTTTGCACATGTTTGTCCCGCTATATTGGATCCAGTGCCTTTTGAAGTGTCAGGGATCATGTGGTTCAATTGGGTAATATGCGAGCCAAACATGTCTTCAAATGTATCCATTTGTACGTCAATGGTTTCCATTTCACCTTGAGGAAAATTGATCGCTGCAGTTTGCTGGTTTGAAACAGTTTTCTCAGGGATTAACGTGACAACATCTTTTGAAATTAAAGCGTAAAGTTTGCTCAGCGGTAAATCTTTAGTTGATTCATGTAAGTAAAGTATTTGCCCATAATTTCTGGCTGCAAAATTATTTTCTTCATAAGCTATAGCAAGGTATTGATCTGCAAGTGCCAAATCTTGTTCTACCATGCCACCACCTAAATACATTTTACCCAATAAATACGATGACTGAGAGTGGCCCATTTTTGATGCGAACTGTAAAAACTCAACACCTTCGTCGACATCTTTCAGAGGAGTATCTTGTAAATACAAAACACCCGCTTTATATTTTGCATCCAGTACACCATATTTACCTGCACGTCGGTACCATTTTAACGCCATGTCTAAATCTTTATCGGTGCCATACCCGGTGTAATAGAATTCAGCTAACATGGCCATTGCTGAGGAGTGGCCTCGTTTCGTTAAAATGCGATAGGCTTTAAAGTATTCAATACATTCAGACGTGTTGCACTCAGGCAATTGGTTTGCTTGGCTTTTAAATGGAGCGAAAGCGAGAAAGCTTAATATTAAGCTCAAAATAATAGCATTTTGTTTCATCATGTTAAGTCCTTTTTATATACGATTCATTACTATTAGCATTTATATGCAAAATGTCTATAGTAATTATGTCTATAAAACTAACCGTACGTTATATCTAATATTATCAATCGATTACCTAATTATTCTTCAAAAGTAATCTAATACTCTAACAATAGCCACTTCCCTACTGCCATTAAAATCAATCCACAACTGACGAATATTAGTAAACTCATATGCTCCAATGAGATTTATTTACCGCACACACCAATGTTCAACCAAATCGAGTAGCTTCAAATCGATTCAATACCCGATGCACCACATAACACAGTAATAATGTTGCCACGATAGCGACTAATATGCTGCTTATTCGGTACAAAGCACTAAAAACTAAGTCATTATCTGGGGTTAAGTATTGACCGAATAATATCCCTAAGGTGGTCATAGCACCGAATCCCACTCCAGAGCCACTCGCTTCTCTCACGTGTACTTGGCTAAACAACATTAAACCTATCCACAATAGTGGTATCACAAAAATCAATAATCCAGACCAATCATAGAGTAACCCTTGTCCCACCAAGCCGAAAGTCACGCCAAACAAGGTACCGATAGCTCGTTTGCGGGCATAACCGAGCGCACCATTCCAATGCATTGGGAATAACAATAACAAGGTGGTGGCTTGAGCAGACATAGAATCACGTAAGTTAAATACCTGAAAAACCACAAATGATGCAGTTGCAATAGATGCACCGAGTAACGCTTCGTGTCGCATGCGGTTAGGCACTTTAACCACGGCAGCAACTGGCGCTCTTGGTTCAACGTCGGGCCATAAAGCCGTCATAGCATAAGCGATTACAACAGAGGCCGCTGTCGCCCAAAAATTACTGAAAATGAGATTATTAATATCGACACTCGGATAACTGGCAAAGTGCAGCATAATGCTTAAGCTGATAACCCCGTTAGCGCCAAATAAAAACAAACTACCGCGTGACATTGCCGCAAAACGATACAAAAATAGCACAAACACGATGGGTAATATCACCCCAGCGTGAGAGCCAAATAAGCCACCTAAAATACCCACTTCAATCCCAGACATTACAGATGATGCCAATAATTGCCTCATCGCATGTGCATTCATCACAGGGACTAAACCCAGTAACAACATTGGAGTGACGGTAAAAAATACACCATAACTGAGGTCGAAAAATTTACAGATCGCAAATCCTAGCGTGGCGCCTGTTGCTATGCGTAAACATTGGCGTAAATCGTTTGTAGTCAAAGGACTATGGCGTAATAACATATGATCAACCTACGACATTGATACAAGATACTGCACGCAAATAAATTAACCTGCAGCATTGCCTTGAGTGTGAATTGGTGTAATGAGTATTAACAATCAATATTGGGCTTAACTGCGGCGTTAATAGATATAATGCAGCGTGCTGATAACCTTAATTTGAACCTTGGCTAGAAAGCCAAGTAAACCGCTATTAGGTACTAATTGCACCGTTGCACGTGCTCCAGCGGGTAATGCATTAACGCCTTGGTGGTCAAGTTCAAGGTGTAAACGTAAGCGTTGAGCATCACGTACCCAACGTACCGATTCTTGCGGATCAGCTAAACGGCCATTGGCATCAAATTGCCCGGCACTCACACCGGCATCTACGGTACTCACTTTGGCATGATATAAACGTCCAGGTTGACCATCAAATGCAACAAGCGCAGTTGATTGTGGCTCAATACCGCGTAAACTTTTTTCTCTAAAATCAGCAATAATATCGACGTTTTCTGACACTACAGCTAATAGCGGCTGTCCAACAGTGGCAAAGCTGCCGACTTCTAACTGTAAGTTAGTCACCACGCCATTTTGGTCTGCGCGAATTTGAGTGTATGACAGGTTTAATTCTGCTTGAGCTAAACGATTTTGAGCTTGACGGACTTTTAAATTATCTTCGCCATTGCGTCCACGACTTACCACTAGCTTAGTTAAGCGAGCTTTAGCGGCAAGTAAATTGGCCTGCGCCGTGACGGCCTCACTTTGAGCTTGATCAGTTAACTGCTGCGATACACCTCGGGAGGCATACAGAGCATCAAGGCGTTTTGCTTCACTATTTCTCTGCTGTGCACTACTTTGATTTGCCTGAACATCTGCTTTGGCTGCTAGTATCGATGCATCAAGTTCAGCGTTATCTTGTTTTGCTTGCTCTAACGCCAATGTAGCTTGCTCAGCCGCTAACTCGTAAGGGGCTGAGTCGATGCTAAATAACACATCACCTTTAGCCACAAGTTGGTTATTTTCGACGGCAATAGATGCAATTTTACCACTGACTTGTGGCGTCACTTTAGTGACCATTCGTGTGGCCATGGCTTGCGGCGTCATAGGCATTACTGCATCGGCAAACATAAAGTAACCAAACACCATTACAAACATAAAAATAGCGATTTTAACGAGTCGAGCAAATTGTTGATCTGGGGTCATGTTATTTCTCATTCAGGAATTTTGTTGTCTTGTTCAGTGTTCTTATGCAGCGCAGCAAGAGCATTATCACTAATAAGACTAATGACACGTTCAAATTCACTTAATTCTTGACTGCTAATACCTGCAAGTAAATCTCGACGAACCAACATAATGCGGCTTTCCATCTGCTTAAGCATGTCGATGCCTTCAGGAGTTAAGCTGACTATTCGTGCTCGCTTATCGTTCTCGCAGCAGCGGCGCTGTATATATCCTTGCTGTTCTAACTGGCTCAAAGTGCGCATTAAAGAGGGCAATTCTATCTCTAAAGCATCGGCAAGCACCTTTTGGCTCACGTTATCGCCCAAGCGCAGTAACTTCCACAGCGCAGTCCAGCGAGGGTGAGTTAACCCTAATGGTACGAGCTCCGCGTCTGCAGCGGTGCGCCATAAACGATGTAATCGCCCTAAGTGCTCAGCAAGTGAAAGTTCTTTTAATCGCTCTAATTCTTTATACATAATAAATTGCCATTTAGTTAGCGTGCTAAGCATTATAACAACTTAGCATGCTAAGTAAATGGCTGATATTAATTAATCCATAAAACTTCTATAGCGTTGAAACTAATTTATTGATAACTGTGACTAAAAATGACTAGCGTTGATTACACGAACAATAAAGATTAGGCCTTTAGTCACATGACATTACGCGGAAAAGAGAACATGAGTGTTATTTAGACAAAGATGATCAGCATCACCAAAACAGAGTGTCAGTTTGACATTAACAGTCTTTTTGACACCAATAAAAAGGTGTCATTTTAACAGTAACCTGACGACAGGTAAAAATAAAAAACATTAATAACAGTAGCTTAATAACAATAAAAAGTTGGCACGACTTGTGTAATGCTCTGGTCATCTGTATCAAAATGACTTTGCGCTAAGAGGACTTATGAGCAAAAATAAACTCACCGGCATTGCACTGCTAATCGTGCTAGTGGCTTCCTTCACGGTATTACTCAGTTTAGGCAGCGGCATATATCGAGAAAAACCGCCGATTCCAACGGCTTTCATTGACACCAGTGGCCAACCCATATTTACCAAAAATGATATTGAGCAAGGTCAACTTGTATGGCGTTCAATGGGCGGGCATCAGTTAGGATCAATTTGGGGCCATGGTTCTTATGTGGCACCAGATTGGACTGCAGATTGGTTACATCGTGAAGCCCAAGCTTGGTTGTCTATCACCGCAAACGAGCGCTATAACCGCGATTTCACTGAACTCGATTCAGAACAGCAAGCCGGTTTAGAAAAAGGCTTAAGAGATGATATTCGCCATAACACAGTGATCAAAGGTACTGGGGGTGAAACTCACGTCGCGCTGTCAAATACCCGAATTGCGGCAATTAATGAAGTGACTAAGCACTATTTATCGTTATTTGGTGATGATCCTGCATTAAGTTCATTACGTGAACAATATGCCATGAAAGAAGGCACTATCACTGATGCTGAACATCGTGAATTGTTAAATGCCTTCCTCTTTTGGGGAGCGTGGGCTGCGGTAACTGAGCGCCCTGGTTATGATTATACTTACACCAATAACTGGCCATACGATCCACAAATTGGCAACGTCCCCACTTCAGACAACATTGTTTGGTCAGTACTAAGCTTAGTGACATTGCTTCTTGGTATTGGCATGCTGGCTTGGCATCACGCCACCTGCAAAGAGGAACCATTGCCAGAACCAGCCAAAGGTGATCCATTATTTTTTACTAAACCTACGCCATCGCAAAAAGCTGTCGGAAAGTATTTTGTTACTGCTATTGGACTGTTTTTACTGCAAATATTAGTTGGCGGAATTACTGCGCATTACGCAGTTGAAGGCCAAGAGTTTTATGGTTTCCCAATATCTGAAATTCTGCCTTATTCTGTTACCCGTACTTGGCATACTCAACTCGCAGTATTTTGGATTGCCACAGCATGGTTAGGCACAGGGCTATATATTGCCCCTGCACTATCAGGATACGAACCTAAGTATCAACGCTTAGGGGTAAACGTACTTTGGGTCGCGTTAGTCGTTATCGTTCTGGGTTCTATGGCTGGTGAATGGATTGGCGTACAACAATACTTTGACCTAGACATGAACTATTTATTCGGACATCAAGGATATGAGTACATTGATTTAGGACGCGTATGGCAAATATTATTGTTTGTGGGCTTATTAATTTGGACCGTGTTAATCACTGCAGCTATGCGTCCTGCATTAAAAGTTAACAGCGACATACTGCCGGCAATTTGGATTCTATACGCCTCTTGTGTCGCCATCGGCTTGTTTTATGGTGCAGGCCTGTTTATGGGCAAACACTCAAACCTTGCCATCGCAGAATACTGGCGCTGGTGGGTGGTGCACTTATGGGTAGAAGGCTTCTTTGAAACATTTGCAACAGCCGTTATCGCATTAATGCTCGTTCGCTTAGGTCTTATCCGTGCACGCAGTGCCAACGGTGCGGTATTATTCACAACAGTGGTGTTTTTAACTGGCGGCTTAATCGGCACTTTACATCATTTATACTTTACCGGTACTCAAACTTCAGTCATTGCTTGGGGAGCCATATTCTCGGCACTTGAAGTGGTGCCGTTAGCATTAATTGGTTTTGAAGCAGTGGGAACCTATCGTTTACGTAAAGCGAGCCCTTGGATGGAACGTTATCACTGGGTCATTATGTTCTTTGTGGCAACCTCATTTTGGAACTTAATTGGTGCAGGTGTATTAGGTTTCTTAATTAACCCACCAATATCGCTTTATTTTATCCAAGGGTTAAATACTACTGCGACACATTCTCATGGTGCATTTATGGGCGTGTACGGTATGTTAGGCATAGGGCTAATGCTATTCTGTTTACGCGGATTAACAGGCGATATGCAATGGAACCAAAAATACCTTAAAGGGGCATTCTGGACATTAAATATCGGCTTAGCAGCAATGCTGTTTATGTCATTATTGCCTGTCGGAATTGTGCAGTTCTTTGCGGTCATTGACCACGGCTATTGGTATGCTCGTTCACCTGCGGTGATCCACAGTGATTTAGTGGAAAGCCTTGTATGGACACGAATGTTCGGTGACATTATCTTCAGTATTGGTGGATTATTGATGGCGGCGTTCTTATTTGACATCATCAAGAAAGCCATTGCTAGCAAAGGCGTTAAAGCGAAACAAGCTAGTCCATTAACGATTAACTAAGTATGCATTAATAAACACGCTTTGATAACCATCATCAGGGGCCTTTGTGGCCCCTTTAGTTTCAACAATTTGGGCTTTACCCTTGTTGTTATATTCACACTTGTCATAATGACACTTATTATGTTCCTTTCTGGAGTTTAGCATGGCATTGAGACAAGCTGACTTAACCCGTATCGCACTTGATATCACGTCCAATTTATCTAAACGTGATCGATTCTCTCGTTTATTAACCACAGTAAGAGAAACCCTCGATTGTGATGCTGCTGCACTGTTATCGTTCCAGGGGCATCAATTCAAGCCATTAGCGATTGATGGACTGAGTGCGGATGTATTAGGACGGCGCTTTATTTTAAGTGAGCATCCGCGACTTGAAACCATTGCCCGAGCGGGTGATATTGTCCGTTTCCCTTCCAATAGCGAATTACCCGACCCTTACGATGGTTTAATCCCCAATGTAGATGGTGACTTAAAAGTGCATGCCTGCATCGGTTTACCATTATTCGCTAACGAGCAACTCATTGGCGCATTAACTATTGATGCATTAGATCCCAATAAGTTTGATCAATTCAGTAATAATGAACTGCGCAGCTTTAGCGCAATTGCAGCGGCTTCATTAAACAACGCATTGCTGATTGATAAACTTGAAAAACAAGCGTCAACGTTTACCATCCCCCATACCCAACCCTCTAGGCTATTAGACACAGAAACAGAAACCGAAATAATTGGTCAGGCCGATAATCTATTATCGCTGCTTAATGAAGTGAATGTGGTGGCAGAAACTGAACTCAACGTGTTGATTTTAGGAGAAACGGGTACCGGTAAAGAACTGATAGCCAAGCAGATCCATCAACAATCTGCACGAGCCAATAAACCACTGGAGTATTTAAACTGTGCTGCACTTGCTGAATCCGTTGCCGAAAGCGAACTCTTTGGTCATGTAAAAGGCGCGTTTACTGGCGCTATTAGCCATCGTAGCGGCAAATTTCAAGTAGCCGATAAAGGCACATTATTTTTAGATGAAATTGGTGAACTACCTCTTAACTTACAAGCAAAACTTCTGCGAGTACTGCAATTTGGCGACGTGCAAAAGGTCGGTGATGATCGTAGCTTAAAAGTCGATGTTCGTATTATTGCCGCAACCAATAAAGACCTAAAAAGCGAAGTATTGGCCGGACGATTTAGAGCAGATTTATACCATCGTTTAAGCGTGTTCCCGGTTATGGTTCCACCACTAAGAGAACGTCAACAAGATATCCATTTATTAGCGGGCTACTTTATCGAGCGCTATAGACAGCAATTACACTTGGCCCATTTAAGATTAGAGCCTTCATCATTGCAATTACTGGAGCAATATGACTGGCCTGGCAACATACGTGAACTTGAGCATTCCATTCATCGAGCCGCTGTTTTAGCTAAATCACAAAGCCAAAAAGATGGTTTATGCATCATTAACAACAGCCATTTTGAATTTGCACAGTCATCGCCTGATGCTATCCATTCAAACAAAAACCTGACGCTTAAACAGTCGGCAACATCTTTACCACAAACAAGCTTACGAGATGCAACAGATCAGTTTCAAAATCAATTTATCCAGCAAATATATACTCAGCAAGGGAGTAATTGGGCTGCAACCGCACGCCAATTGCAGATAGATTCAGGTAACTTACACAGGCTGGCTAAACGCTTAGGATTAAAATAAAAAAAGTAAAAAATTTCAGTTGAAATATTAGCCGTAATAAGTAACGATGCGCCCTAACCATCTGTACAAATGACCTGTACTAATTATTTGTACTAAATAGTCAAACTTGGCAAAATATTGTAGTCTGACTAATATAACGTCTGTTTTGGAATGATATAACCCTTATGATAAATTCGTTACGTTCTACTTTAATTGCAGCGACTGCCATTGTATTAAGTTTTTCGAGTGCTGCTGTTGAATATCGTCTACCGGCTGAAGGCAGTAATTTAGTAGGTGAAAATCAATATTATGTTGTTCCTGAGGGGAAACTAACCTTAGAGCAAATTGCTTCACAATTTCAGCTAGGGTTGACTAATTTATTAGAAGCTAATCCAGGTGTTGACCCATTCTTACCTAAACCGGGTAGCACATTACTGATCCCGCATCAGCTAATTCTACCTAACGCTAAAAGAGAAGGTGTGGTCATTAACTCTGCCGAGATGCGTTTGTATTATTATCCGAAGGGTAAAAATACCGTCGAAGTATTGCCTATTGGTATTGGTCAAATTGGTAAAGATACCCCTGAAAATTGGGTAACAACAGTACAACGTAAACGCGCTAATCCAACTTGGACACCTACGGTTAATATTCGTAAATCATACGCGGCTAAAGGGATAACATTACCGGCTGTATGGCCAGCAGGCGCTGACAACCCAATGGGTTTATTCGCCCTTTATGTCGGTAACTTGTATGCGGTTCACGGTACTAACGCCACGTTTGGTATTGGTTTACGGGTAAGTTCTGGCTGTGTTCGTTTACGCGATGAAGACATTGAACATTTATATAATAGCGTACCAGTTGGCACACGTGTTGAGTTTATTAACCAACCGATTAAAGCCACTGAAGAACCTGATGGTAACCGCTATTTAGAAGTTCATGAGCCACTGTCACGAACTCAAGCTGAATTTGATTCGTTAGAACCAGTAGCACTATCATTCGATAAAGCCATGACTCGCTTTGTTGCTCACCCAGACACTGACTCATTTACATTAAAACGATTACTTGAGCAACGTACTGGAATGCCAACTCGGATTAATCCATAAGCATTAATCCATAAGCATTAATCCATAAGACATAAAATGTTTGGATTTCTGCAAACATAACAAAATGGCTTTGTTAATTCAGTAAACACTGTGATTAACAAAGCCATTTTTTATATCAGCTTGATAGTTACTCCCAACTCAGGATAAGAAATGAAGTTACTTATCAGGTGTACTTATCGTCGACCCATTCTGATCAACATTATCACTGTCACTCACATTCTGACTATCACCCAGCGCTTCACTGGTTTGTGCTAATGCATGTAAATCTTCCATCGCCACATTAATGTCACTTTGACCGGCATTAATTAACTCTTCGGTTTGCTCGGCAAATGAAGTCTGTTGATCCATTTCTTGTAGAAGCGCGGCAGCATTTTCTTCTGTTATATTTAATGCTGATTGTGGGTATTGCTGAGCATTTGCTTGATTATTATCAGCTGACGGTGCTTGACCGCGATTTAGCATGGAGTTAATTGTCGGTTGCATAACCATAGCGGTAATAATCACGATTGCGGCGACAGCAACCAAACTAAGCTTACCCATAGAAATTGGCGTTTTCTTATCCGGCATTGAAGGAGTTTGATTGAGTTCGGAAAAACGTTCGCTATCAACCTGGGGTAACCCAGACGATTCAGGCCCTTTAGTGCGCATGCCGATAAATTGACCGCCATCATAAATTTCCATTTGATGACTGGATACTTCACCCTCGACAATACCCGAACTGACAATTATGAGTTTATTACAATGTAACGTGCCTTTGAATAAGCCAGACACTCGCAGCTCTTGACAAAAAACCTCACCTTCAACCACACCACTAGGTTCTATTTTTATTTGATCGGTTGAACTGATTTTACCCTTAGTTTGGCCCGCGATTATTGCTGGACCTTGAATATGCATATCACCTTCCAACGCCATATCGACACCAATATAGGTCATGCCCTTATTTTTATTATTCATTTTGGGTCCTTGTTAGGATTATTACTCTGGGTTATTACTCTTGGTTATTACTCTGGGTTAATCGTCTTTGTTGATAGATTGTTATTTTTATCACAAGAGCTTAAAGGAAATACACTTCATAATAAAGTAAGTCGTTAATGGTATAATACCCAGATCAACAATTTACCCTAAGTGCTATGTCGCCATTACAAGCTTACCAACAACGTCTTCAGCAAAATATTGTTGATGATCCTGCACAGCAGCAAGCAATACTCGCGCTTGATTTGCTTTATCAACAATGCCTCTCTGTTAATACAAACAGCCGAGGCTTATATTTATGGGGCGATGTGGGCCGAGGAAAAACCTTTTTGATGGACATGTTCTATCAAAGCTTGTGTGACCAGATTCAGTGCGATCAGATTCAGTGCAACCAGAGCATGTATAGCTCACAACATAAAACGGATAAAACCGTATTACGCCTGCACTTTCACCGTTTTATGGCCATGGTCCACCAGCAATTAAATCAAACTTCGGGGATACGTGATCCATTAACTCACATAGGCAAGCAGATTGCGGAGAAATATTCTGTTATTTGTTTTGATGAGTTTTTTGTCGCTGATATCGGTGATGCCATTTTACTCGGTCGATTATTTGAAACATTATTTCAGTCAGGCGTCATCTTAGTTGCAACCTCAAATGTACCAATAATCGACTTGTATAAAAATGGTTTACAACGCGATCGTTTTTTACCCACAATCGATCTGCTCCTACAATATACCCAATCGATCCACTTAGACGGTCAAATCGATCATCGCTTACATTTTAGCGCCGTAACGCCTACAACATCAGCCCGCTGGTTAACATTGCCGTCGGCAATAACGCCTCAAGCGGTGTTTACACTTTTGTGTCAACAATACCCACAAGCTAATGTCAGCATAATAAATACACCTGACTCAATTGATATTTGTCAGCGCACTATTGCCATTGAGGCTCAATATGGACAACTTGCTTGGTTTGAATTTTCAGCTTTGTGCCAAGGCCCACGTTCGGCATTGGATTACATTGAATTAGCTAGCCGATTTAGCCATATATTGCTCAGTAATGTGCCTACATTAGGCGGTGAAGTACGTAGTTGGATTAAAGCTCGCGGCACCGAAGATGGCGCATTAGCTACCACCACAGGCGAACGACAACTGGCGTATGCCAGTGAAGACGATCCGACTCGACGCTTTATTAGTTTAGTGGACGAATTGTATGATCAAAAAGTGATGTTAATCCTCAATAGCGACTGCAACTTAGAAGATTTATATATCGACGGGGCATTACAATTTGAATTTAGACGCACTTATAGCCGCCTGATTGAAATGCAACAATGGGTGTAAATAAGCCTGCAGCACTGAAATGAACCGCTTAACAGGCGAGTCTATGCAGTAGATTATGAAGCTTGATAGTTTTCAACATCATTAAAACGAAGTAAAAAGTTGTCAAGAGCATCATTGGTCGGGTAATCGAACTGATATTTATTGTGAAAAAATACTGTCAAGCTAACCTGAGCATCGGCTAAAGTAATGGTATAACCATCATGATCCGTTTGCGCACTGATTCCACACAACCAATAATCATGACCATTATGACCGTCTTCAAGCGCCCGCTTCTCACCATATTGCGTGACTTTGTTAAACACTTTCAACGCGCGGTGAATATCAATTTCATTTTTCATATCATGCTCTGCTATTAATGTTTTGCATTATCATTTAAGCATACTATACGCCATTTGCACTTAATAGATCAGCGAAGAAAAACATGATAGATCAACAAAGAACAACATGATAAACCAGCAAAGTACAACACGACTGATCAGCCTTAAATGGATAAGTTTACTATAGCAGTATTTTTTCGCTGAAAAGATTTCCCTTTGTTAACACAACAAGGCAGAATCGCGATACTTTATAACAGACAGAACCTATACCATGCCTGATATTGTGATTGCCTTTTTTGCCCTCGGTTTGCTTGCCGGGTTGATAAAGTCTGATTTAAAAGTCCCTAAAGCAACCTACGAAACCCTATCTATCTTACTTATGCTTACGCTAGGACTAAAAGGTGGCATGGCACTGCATGGAGAAACTGCCAATTTAGCGATCACCGAATTACTGTCTGTTATTGCACTTGGATTCATTATCCCACTTAGCCTTTATCCTCTACTGCGAAAATTAATTCAATTACCGCAAAAAGAAGCCATAAGTATCGCTGCTCATTACGGCTCTGTGAGTGCGGGAACATTTGCCGTGGTGATGACCATGGTCGATCAATCTCAGTGGCCTTTACGACCTGAAACAACGTTGTATCTAGTGTTACTCGAATTGCCTGCAATTATTATCATGCTTTGGCTACACCGCTACTTACAAGCAAAAGTAGCAGACGATAGCCAACACTCTTCGGCAGGCAGCGTATTACATGAAGCGCTGACAAGCCGCGGAGTCGTATTACTCTGTGGAGGGGTGATCATAGGCTGGATATATGGCACTAGTGGCATGGCACCACTTACACCAATGTTATTGGGTGGTTTTAAAACGTTATTAGCACTGTTCTTATTAGAAATGGGGATTAGTACCGCCAAAGTATGCTTCCCTATTCCTTACAAACAATGGCGTTTATTGGTATTTGCTGCGGTAATTCCATTTATTTTAGCTTGGGCGGGTATCGGCTTAGGCGTGTTACTTGATTTACCTTCTGGCAGCATATTAGTACTTGCAGGCTTAAGTGCAAGTGCGTCTTATATTGCTGCGCCGGCCGCAATTAAGGCTGCAATACCAGACGCTAATATTGGTTTAGCGATGTTGGCATCACTCGGAATAACGTTCCCAATAAACGTATTAATTGGTTTACCTATCTATAAAATGTGGATAGAACAGATACTAAGCTGAGCATTGATACACTCATAACCGTGCTGGTAAATCGATGTTAACGGCTGTTGTTAACGGCTCTTGTCTACAATGGTTGTTAGCGTTGATTTAATTCGTGACGGATGTGCAAAAGAATAATGGTTGCGCCAAGTGTATTATCTGCAGCGGCTCAACGAGTTTAACGTTTGTAGCTTATCAAATCAGTTACATGCGCAGATAAAAACACCAATATCATCAACTTAATAAGCGCTATTTAATATCCGTTGGTGTTCTCTGGTGATGTATTGCTTTATCGATAAACATGGCTTTATCGACCTTAACCAAATAATCATTTAACGATAATGACTGCCTAGCTTGTCGATGCGCCACGCCCTTACTGTACTTTAATTGGTATGGTTTACCACTGTGCAGATTATGTTGATTAACGCACTGTTGAAAACGTTGTAATACATTATTAACACTAATTTCATCGCTTTGGCTCAGCATTACCACAAATTCATCACCAGCAAAGCGGGCAATAATATCCGATTCGCGGAAGCTGTCGATCAATAAGCCAGCAAAAGTCCTCAAGGCAGTATCACCTTCTTCATGGCCAAAATTGTCATTAATTGCTTTAAAATAATCTAAATCAAAGAAAATTAAGCACGTTGCAAAATCAAGCCTATCACCATAAGCAAGCGTCTTATTAGCGAGTAATTCAAAGCCACGACGATTAGAAATACCGGTTAGCGCATCTAAGGTATTTTGCTGAATCGACAGCAGTTCTTCTGCGACAATTTTGCCAAGGTCTTCCAAGGCATCTTCATCATCTTTAGAGAAAGATCTCGGCTTGTCATCGATAATACACAAGGTACCTACCCTCACACCATTAGGCATAGTCAACGGATAGCCGGCATAAAATCGAATCTTAGGTGCCGCCAATACAAGCGGATTGTCGGCAAAACGTTCATCTTTTAGTGTGTCTGGCACAACTAAAACATGTTGTTGATTAATAGTATGACCACAAAATGAAATATCACGCCGGGTTTCGCATACATCCAACCCCTGCACAGACTTGAACCATTGGCGATCGGAGTCGATTAAACTCACCACACTAATTGACACTGAAAACAATCGCTTAGCCAACCGAGTGATACGATCAAAACGTTCTTCAGCGATCGTGTCGAGCACGTTCAGCCCTCGAAGCGTTTCGAGTCGAGTGTATTCATTGTCAGGTATCGGTGCCAGCAGCATTAAACAACCTATTCAATCAAAATAATAGTTCTATAATCAAAGCAGTTAAGTGACTAAATATCAACCTAATCTACTTTGATTAATGTTTAAACCGATAGAATTTCATTATAAATTTCAATTACACTGTCGATTTTTTGTTGCACACTTTGTATGGGTAATTTACCGGGCAACTGTTGTAATGTCAGTTCATGATTCTCGTCACGCAGCCAGCAATAGGTTTGGGTTAAATGTTGGGCTTGCATGATGGGTAATAACTCCAACTCCGCCAACACTTCAAAGATACGCACATTATCAGACCAAATGGTTAATTCCTGATATTGATGAGCATTCGCTAACACTAAGTACTGAGCGATAAACTCTATGTCTGCAATACCACCAGCACTCTGTTTTAGATCAAATTGCCCTGGTTCAACTTGCAACAAGTGCTCACGCATTTTTATGCGCATGTCTTTGACCGCTTTGGCTAATACCTCTTTATCACGCTCTATTTTCAATATTTTCGCACGTAAATCACTAAAACGACCGGCAAGCGAATAATCACCAAATACAAAACGAGATCGCACTAATGCTTGATGCTCCCAAGTCCACGCTTCTTGTTGTAAATAGGTACCAAAATGCTCAATCTCACTCACCAACAAACCAGAAGCACCTGACGGACGTAAGCGCATATCCACTTCATATAACTCACCAGACGTTGTCCGGGTAGCAAATAAATGCACAATACGTTGGGCAAGCTTGAGGTAGAAATGGCCGATATCAATAGGACGCTTACCATCAGTTGTGCCAGCACCTGTGTGGCCGTGTAGAAACACCAAATCTAAATCAGAACCATAACCCAGCTCAATCCCACCTAACTTACCGTAACCAATGACGGCAAAACCCATGTTACTTGGGCTGGTTCCTGCAGGTATGCCATGGCGAGATGCCACCTGATGCCAAGCTTGTAGTACAACTTGCTCGATAATGGCTTCAGCTAAAAAGGTTAAATGATCGCTAACCTGCATGACAGGTAATACCCCAGTAACATCTGCGGCCGCAATCTTAAGCTGCTGAGACAATTTAAACTGCCGCAACGCTTCCATTTGCTGTTCCATGTCATCTTCAGGTACACGTAATAAATACTGGCGTAATTCACTAGGATAATCATCAATCGAAGTAATGTCATACAGCTGCGACGGATCAATTAACTCATCGAGCAGCATTGGGAAATTCGCCAGCTCACGGGCAATCCAAGGGCTTGCACAACACAAACTCACTAATTGCTGTCTAGCGCCTGGGTTTTCACATAAGAGCTCTAGATAGGTAGTACGAGTTAAAATTTTATCCAGCACTTTAGCTACTGGTTTAAACGCCTGGCTCGGTTTAGTTTGAGTCACTAACTCTTCAAGCAACTTGGGCATTAATTTATCTAGCGTTTCACGTCCTCGAGGTCCGATAGAACGTTTCGACACCGTTTGATGCCACTCATTTAATAGTGGCCATAATTCGGCATCATCGATTTGTTGCTCTTGCAACAAGGCGTTAGCGTGTTCATCTTGCTGCACATTCCAAAATAAAGCAGTCCAATGATCATTGTGTTCATGGCTGTCAGTACCACCCACAGTTGCATTAAAATGGCCATGAATGGTGACCATTGCTTGATTAATTTTTTGACGAAGTTCGGCTTCATCGGCCATGTCTAGCGGATAACATAAACGTTGCCAATCGAGCTCATTATTAGGCAGGGTTTGCGTTTGCTTATCGTCAATCGCTTGCAACAAGTTTTCCACTCGACGCAATATAATATAACTGTGTTTAAGCTCATCAACCGCTAAGTATTCCAATTGCCCTAAGCTGTACAAGGTATCAATGGCGCCAAATAAACTTTGCTGACGCAATGCAGGCTCGCGGCCACCACGGATCAACTGAAAACTTTGCACCACGAATTCAACTTCGCGGATCCCGCCGGCGCCAAGCTTAATATTATCGGTTAACTGACGACGCCTAACTTCTTGGGCGATTAATTGCTTCATTTTACGCAGTGATTCAATCGCAGAAAAATCAATATAACGGCGATAAACAAATGGTCGTAGTAGGTCATGCAACTCATCGCAATAGCCAGACCAAGGTCCAAGTACGCGCGCTTTGACCATGGCATAACGCTCCCAATCACGACCTTGCTCTTGGTAATAGTCTTCTAAACCGCTAAAACTGACCACCAAAGGACCACTTTCACCATAAGGTCGTAGACGCATGTCGACACGGAAAACGAATCCATCCACGGTGACTTGGTCGAGTAAATTCACCAAGCGTTGTCCCATGCGGATAAAAAATTGCTGATTTGCCTGAGTTCGTCGACCGCCAACGGTTTCACCATGTTCTGGAAAGGTAAAAATTAAGTCGATGTCTGATGAAAAGTTAAGTTCACGACCACCCAGTTTACCCATGCCTAAAATCAATAAGGGTTGTGGCTTACCTTCAGCACTTGTTGGTGTGCCGTATTGTTGACACATCTCTTGATATAACCAATCACGTCCAGCAATTACCAATGCCTCTGCTAATGCAGATAAATCGAGTAATGACTCTTCAACTGGGGTGTAATTTAAAAAATCACGCCACGCTAAGCGCACCATTTGCAGATTACGATAACGACGTAAGGCAGACTTAACTTGCTCTTCTTGAGTTAACTCAGCTAATAGCGAATGTAACTGAGCATCAAACTCACTGCGCACAACATCACTTAATAAGCCATCAAATAACTGCACAATCCATTCTGGATGACGACAAAGTTGCTCACCCATATAGTCACTTAAGCCAAATACGGCCTTTAACTCTTGCTGTTGCATGGCTGTCAGTGCTGTTTTAGCTTCTGGCCAAACGTCGCAGAGTCTTAACCAGTAACGATCTGCGCTGTCTAGCATCGCTGCAGATAATACCTTGTTACTTTGGTTTTGCATGGCAATAATGATCCCTATAGAAAATGAACGTTGGACATATTATGTCGTGAATGGTATATCTATCAGCCAGTCAAATGATCAGATTAATATCATTGACACTAAGATTACTATAACCTGTGTCATATTGAATTAGCACATGAAAAATCTACATTTTGGAGAAAACATGGTAGGTCACCTCCCACGTGTACTCACATTGATAACGGTATTGTTTGTTGCCTTAACCCTTGGCGGTTGCGGTGACGATAGACCGGAACAAATTGCTAAGTACCAGCAACTGACCCAACAACGACTTGATCTGTTGGCCAGTTCGCTCGATAACAATCAGTTACGCAATGCGACGTTACTCAAACAATACACTCGAGTTCTCGCTCAGCGTCAATCCGACTTAACCCCATTACTAGAAGAATTGGCTAAAGATGCCAGCACTGAAGGGCCAATGTTTAAGTCATTAACGCGTCGTTACAAAGACTTAAACGACAGCGCTAATTTTATTGATTTAGACCAACAGTTAGCTGAAGCACAGAATATTTATCAAGCCGCTGACACCAGTTTGTATAACGATATGCTGTCTGATCCAGTCAATGTTGTTGCCGATATGTCTAAAGGGCAACTCGCTCGAGTTAATGCTATTAGCCGTGAGGCTGAAGCCCTAGCAAATGGCACCGAAGGCAGTGGTGCAGGCAGCCAACTTGTGGGTAATCCTGCATATGGTAGCTGGCAAAATAATTCAAGCGGCACCTCCATTTGGGCTTGGTATGGCATGTATGCGATGTTTTCTAACTTCTCCCGCCCAATAGGCTACGGTAGTTGGTCGGGTAACCGTGGTTACAGCTATTATAATGATGTGGGACGTTACCGTTACACTTCACCAAAACAAGCAACTTCGCAAACCAAAACCTTTGAACAAACCAAGAAACGTTTTAACAGCCAAGGGAAACGATTCGACAGCCCTTATGCAAAAGCTCGAACAGGCTCTACTAGCTTGTCACGTCAAAGTACCAGTGCACCCAAAGCTAATAGCACCACTCAGAGCGCGAGTAGAAAATTTCGTTCGAGCTACTCAAAAGACAGCAGTTTCCGTAACTCAAGCAGCCGCACTAGTCGCGGTGTTAGCCGTGGAAAATAGGTAAGGACTCACCATGACATTTTTTCAAGAATATGGCTTAACTCAACATTTGGCGATTATTTTAGCCATTGATTTAACCATCGCTATCATTTTGCTGACGCTAATGCGTTATTTGCAGGGGTGGAGCGTTAAAGTCAACAGCAGTGCAGAGTTAGCCGAGCGCGACAACTTTGCCTTTGGGATCAGTACCGCTGGTGCTGTGGCGGCTTTAGGTATTGTGCTAACTGGCGCTATCACAGGCGAAGCGGCTCCGTCTTATTTAACTGAAGCGATTGGCATGTCTGCATACGGCTTGTTTGGCTTAATATTGATTAAATTAGGCCGTTTTTTACATGATAAAATCGCCTTAAATGAATTTGCTAAAAACGATGAGATTCTTAAAGGTAATATTTCTGTTGCTGTGGTTGATGCTGCTGCAGCCATAGCCACTGCCATTATTATCCGCGCGGTATTAATGTGGGCTGAAGATATTACTCTAGATACCTTTATCGCTATTTTTAGTGCCTTTTTAATCTCACAACTGATGTTAGTCATACTCACCCGACTACGTGAAAAGCGTTATGCCAAACGTAATCAAGGCGCGTCAATGCAACAAGCGTTAACTCAGGGCCAAACGGCATTAGCACTGCGTCACAGCGGCTACATGATTGCCATGGCACTAAGCTTTAATGCGGCGAGTCATTTTATTGCGTATGACCCAACAGCCCATGTAAGCAACATTATTGGTTGGTGCGCATTCTCATTGATTATGCTGGTGGTATTATCGTTATTAATAACCATAGTGAAAAAAATGGTGTTAGCCGGTATCAATCTTGCTGAAGAAGTTGAGAAACAACAAAACATCGGTATTGCAGCCGTTGAAATGGCGATTAGTATTGCCGTTGCCCTTATTCTCACGGCGTTAATGGCTTAATCTATGACAACACCTTTGCTCGATGATCTTCCCGCTAACACTACACAGGGGGACTCGCAGCAAAGTTCCCCTCCATCCCGTCAAGTATCATGGTTTGATGATGCCTTATTACTCGGCATTATGGCCTCGTTGGCGGGATGCGGTCTTATTTATGAATACTTATTATCACACTATGCAGGTCGCATTCTCGGCGCATTAGAAGCCGCCATTTACACCATGATTGGTCTAATGATTGTGTCTATGGGTGTGGGCGCTTTTGCCGCACGTAAAATAAAATGCGCTTTTACTGGCTTTGCCATGCTTGAATTAACCGTAGCACTGTGTGGCTCTTTTGCCATTATCATTACCGCAGCGGTCATCGGATTCGGTCAACAACTGCCGTTAACCATCGCCAATACACTCGGCCTACCGCCAGATCATTTACCCAATGGTGGCTTTATTGCCAGTTTGCAAACTCTCAGTACATATTTACCTTATGTTTGGGGTGTATTACTCGGGTTAATGATTGGTATGGAAATTCCACTTATTGCCCGCGTTCGACAATCATTGTCTGAAGCGCACTTACTGCATAATGCCGGCACCATATATGGTGCCGATTACATTGGCGCTGGAATAGGCGCCGCAATCTGGGTCGGTTTTATGCTGGCCATTGATATTCAATTAGCTGCTGCGCTTACAGCGAGCGTTAACCTACTCGCTGGACTGGTGTTTATTTGGCGTTTTTGGTCAAAAATAAATCATGTAAAATTGCTGCTTATCGGCCATATTATTGCCAGTGTGGTGATTGGCATATTAGCCGTTAAAGGCCCGAGCTGGGAACAGCATTTTAATAATCTTTTGTATAAAGATCATGTGGTTTATGCCAAAGCGACCCGCTTTCAGCAGCTCAATTTTACTGAGCGTTTGCGCGGTGGTGGTTTACCTCCCGTTTATAATTTATACATCAATGGTCGGTTACAATTTTCAAGCAGCGACGAGCACATCTATCATAGCTTTTTGGTTCATCCAACATTGGCTGCCAGCGCACGGCACGATAACGTGCTCATTATTGGTGGTGGTGATGGCTTAGGACTAAAGCAAGTACTCAAATGGCAACCTAAAGCGGTTACCTTAATGGATTTAGATAAAGACTTACTGGCACTGTTTAAATGGCCACCAGCAGATATGCCACAACGCTTACAGGATGCATTACTGGCGTTAAACGGCGATGCGTTAAACGATCCACGCTTAACCTTAATGGTCGACGATGCATTTAACGGGGTTGATAAGCTAATTCAAAATGGCAAAATGTTTGATGCCATTATTGTTGACTTACCCGACCCAAGTCATCCTGATTTAAACAAACTGTATTCAGACTTATTTTATCGTAAGCTTAATGAATTACTTAGCGCCGATGGCGTGATAACGGTGCAATCAACCTCACCTTATCATGCGCCAAAAGCGTTTATATCGGTTGGTAAAACACTGACTGCTGCAGGGTTTAATGTAAAACAGTATCACCATAATGTCCCTAGCTTTGGTGAATGGGGTTGGAGCATTGGCAGTAAAATGGGTAAAAACCCACAACAACGTCTTGCTGCACTAACAGATATACCGGTACCAGAAGAATGGCTAACCCCAGGACTTATTCACGCTTCATTTGAATTCCCAAAGAATTTCTATGCCGATATAGACAACATCAAAGTAAACGAAATTGGTTCATTACAGCTGTATTACTACCACTTAGCGGCTTGGTCAGAAAATGAAGTAATTAATCTTTTTTAATTGGACCAGATAGCGCTTGACATATTATGTCTAGATGCTATCTTTACTCACAGACATAATATGTCAATTAAGGACGAATATGAACATCCATACTATTGCAGGTCACCTAAACGGACTATGCGATCACAGCAAAACCGGTTTTCAGTTTGATTGTTATCCGATTGACGGTGATGTTGAAGTGTTACAAGTCAATATTGTCGGCCGAGAAGAAATTCCGGTGTTTGTATCAGTAACTGACAACCAAATATTGTGTATCAGTTACTTGTGGGGCGAAAACGAAGTAAACCAAGCTCGCCGCGCTGAAATGTTCGAGACCATGTTAGAGCTCAACATTCCAATGCCATTATCATCGTTTGCTAAAATTGATGATAAATATGTGGTTTACGGGGCATTATCTGTGCAATCAAGCATGGAAGAAATTGAACAAGAATTAGCAGTACTGTCAGACAACTGTCTGGAAGTCATCGACGAACTCGTCGAATTTTTAATCTAAGGAGCCAATTATGGGCATTCTAAACAAGATTCTTACAGCGTTTCGTGGTGGTGCAACTGAAGTTGGCCAAAATATCGTTGACTCAAACTCAACCCGAATTTTTGAACAAGAAATTCGTGATGCAGAAAAACATTTAACTCGCGCTAAACGTGAATTGACTGACGTTATGGCTAAAGAAATGCAAGCCAGCCGCGAAATTGATCGCCTAAAGCGTAGTGTTGTTGAGCACGAAGGCTATGTCACCCAAGCGCTAGACAAAGGCAACGAAGCTTTAGCAATTGAAATAGCTGAAAAGATCGCTCAGCTAGACGAAGAATTAGCTGAACAACAAACAGCCAATGATAGCTTTAGCTCACATGCAGTGCGTTTAAAAGATTTAGTGAAGAAGACTGAGCGTCAGTTAAATGATTATCAACGTCAACTTACTATGGTTAAAACCACTGAAAGCGTGCAAAAAGCCACTGCAACTATCACTGACTCATTTGCGTCAAGTAATTCAAAACTGCTTAACGCTAAAGATTCACTAGAGCGCATCAAAGCACGTCAACAACAGTTTGATGACCGCTTAAAAGCGTCAGAAACATTAGCTGAAGAGAATAGCGATAAGTCATTACATGCCAAGCTAGCTGAAGCAGGTATTGGTGAGCAAAAGTCGAATGCTAATGCTGTGCTAGATCGCATTAAAGCACGTAAAGGTTAAGCTATTATGGGATTTCTTAGTGGCCTATTCGGCAAAAAAGAAGCCCCGAAGCGTAAGCTTGACCATCCAAATAAACTGCTCAAAGGTGATATGATCACCTTTGATGACAGTTTTGCTTTGCCTACGCAATTGCGCGGGCAACAGCTTAAGGTTGAAGCTATTCATACTTATGAATACCAACGCTCGCAGCTTTGTGAATTCTTATTACGTGGCCATAGCGGCACCGCAATCTATTTATCCTACGTGCAAGAAGACGAATCTTACTTAAGTATTTCAATCAAAATCAACCGCGCTGTGGTTGAACAATTGTTTGAACTTGACGCATTTGCTGAAATATTTGAAGAACCAGGCAAAGCAACGCTGACATTGCAGGCACTTCCTGCCGAGTTAGCCGCTGAGTTCGATAAATGGCTCAGTGATGAATATCATCAAGTTGAATTTGCCGGTTTTGGTTACTTCCATCGTCAAGATTATCGCGACCTAAAGCCTCCTCAAAATGACGATGATGCTCGCGGTGAAGGTTTTGAAGGTTACAGTTTGGCTAATGCTGATGACTCTCACGCGGTTGATATTGAAGTTTACGAAAGTGGAGACACTGAAGTGATGTTGACTTTATATCGCCCACTGACCGATATTAGAGAGTATTGGCCAGCAAGCTGATACAGGTAGGAGACGATTTTCTAATGAGTTCAGGCAAACCGTTACCAGAGAAATGGCTTAAAAACCAACAAGCTGCAAAAGCAACCCAAGTGGCTTTTGATCTGGATGAGAAATTTCAATACTCAATCCGAAAAGAAGCCTTAGATAAAGGCGTCAGTCCTTCAGACCAAATCAGGACCATACTTGGACTCTCTGTATCCAAACGTCCAAAGCGTCCTCGTTTAACTGTGTCATTAAATGCTGAAGATTATGTGATTTTAGCCCAGAAATACGGCTTAGAATCTGAGTCGCAGCTGGAAATCAAAAAGCGCGTATTAGATGATTTGGTCCACTTCGTTGATACTAAATCGTCAAAATAAACACCGTTATCAGCACAATACATTAACTAAAAACAACGCACCAGACACTTGTCTTGTGCGTTTTTTGTTATGATAAACTCAACATCTTAACAAAGCCTCACGGCGAACGAATGCAAACGGACTTATTATATGCTCGAATCTAAACGTTGGTCGGTCAAAAATGTCGATGGCCCAAGTCCATTCGAACTCGCAATGATGGTGTTATCACTGATCTCTGTGGTGATAGTACTCACGATTACCTTTGGTAAGTTAGACGCTGAAACCAACAAAGTACTGCTGTATATAGACACTACAATCTGCATGATTTTTATGACCAAGTTTTTCCATGGTTTGTTCAAAGCACGTAATAAAGCCTTTTACTTTAGGCACCATTGGATAGACTTTGTTGCCAGCATTCCAGCCATTGAAGCACTGCGTATCGCCCGTATATTCCAAATATTAAGGGTTATTCGTTTAATCCGCATGAGCCGGTCATTATTAATCCCATTATTGCGTCAGCGAAAACAATCTACATTGGCCAGTTTACTGGTGGCGATGGTATTAATTTTGGCCACTGCATCTGTACTTATTTTACTAGTAGAAAGCACTGAACCTAACGCCAATATCCAAACAGCAGAGCAAGCTATTTGGTGGGCATTAGTGACCATATCAACCGTCGGTTACGGTGACTTCTATCCCGTCAGTACGGTAGGCCATATCATCGGTGGATTAGTGATCATTAGTGGTGTCAGCTTTTTCGGAGTGATATCCGGTTATATGGCATCTGTTTTCGTCGCACCAGATGAGCAAGAACGTAACGAAGCGCAAGAGGCTCAAGCAGCGCATAAAGCAGAAATCAATACCAAGCTAGAACAAGCGCTAGAGCGCATGGAGCACAATCAGCAGCAAATGATCGAAGAAATTGCTACCTTACGTAATCAACTCGGACAAGGTAAATAGCTTCTGCTCTGCAATATCGTCAGCAGGAAAAAAGATTGCTTAAAAATGTTGATTATCCTGCGCGAGACCAAAAAATAAGCCCAAAGTAATCACTTACTTTGGGCTTATTGCTGGCAACGACATAATGGCTAAGCTAACGCGTTACTCTCCCACCAACTTCTGCCACCAAGATAATGACTCGCCACAATTGGCAACCGGATGATAGCTTGCGTCTAATGCCGGTAGACCGATAATATTGTCACAATTACCTTTCTTAGCCACACCCGTTGTACGATCAAAATAACCATTAACAACCCCATTAACGGGCATCATTCGTAAACTAAGCGGTGGACGTTCATGTAAAAAGGCCTGATACACGGCCATTGCGCCACTACTACCATACAAGCCCGTTTTACTGTTATCGTCTTGGCCGACCCAAATAGCCGCTACGTTACGTTCATCAAATCCAGCAAACCACGAGTCACGACTATCATTACTGGTGCCGGTTTTACCCGCTAAACGAACCCCAGGAAATGCAGCGCCTAAACGCTTAGCCGTACCATTTCGCACTACCTGGTTCATTGCATATTGAACTAAGTAATCGGTTGCCGGATCAATCGCCATCGACGATGGAACACGAGTGACTTCCAACGCTTGGTTTTGACTGTCTAATACCGCTGTAATCGATGATAACTTACGATAGCGACCTTCATCAGCAATGGTTTGATAAACTTGAGCCACCATTAATGGTGAGCCATTCACCGCACCCAACAACATCGATGGATAAGGGGATATATCATCCTCCCAACCCGATTTTTTCAATGTAGCAGCAACCTTTTCAACACCAACAGCCAAACCAACGTTAACCGTTGGAACGTTCATTGAATCTTTAAATGCGCTTAATAAAGGCACTTGACCACTGAACTTTTTATCGACGTTTTTAGGTGACCACGTTTTTCCTTGCTCATTTTTAAGGGTGATGGGTTTGTCTTCTACGGGAGTGGCTAAAGTAAATTTATCTGCTTGGCGTAATGCGCTGGCATACACGAATGGTTTTATTAACGACCCAATTGGACGTCTAATTTCAACCGCGCGATTAAACCCTTCATAACTCGGTTGTTTATCACCCACCATTGCTGCTATGCCGCCAGTATATTTGTCGGTAACAACCATGCCGACTTGAACGTTTTTAGCCCGTTTATCCAGTGATGCCATGGTAGACAACACGGCTTTTTCTGCGGCTTCTTGGGCCATAGGATCGAGCGTGGTATACACTTTTACGCCCGACTGCTTCAGTAACGAATCACCATAACGGTCGCGTAACTCTTGTTTAACCACAGCAAAAAACGCTGGTAACTTCTGATGTACCGATTTTTTAGCACTGCGTAGACCGATTGGCGACTCTGCTGCAGCTTTATATTGGGCAACGGTTAATTTATCGTTTTCCATAAGCAAACGTAACACTAAATCACGGCGCTCTTGGGCTCGTTCAGGATAACGCCACGGGTTGTAATAAGAAGGTCCTTTAATGACCGCAACTAAAAAGGCTTGCTGCGACACGGTTAATTCACCAATGGGGCGACCAAAATAGAATTGTGAGGCTAATCCCATACCATGCACACCACGGGCCTTGTCTTGGCCCATGTACACTTCATTGAGATAAGCTTCTAAAATTTCATCTTTGCTATAACGAAAATCGATAATCAATGCCATTATGGCTTCACGCACTTTACGCACAATTGAGCGTTCGCTGCTTAAAAAGAAGTTTTTGGCTAACTGCTGAGTTAAGGTTGAACCCCCTTGCACCGTACGACCGGCAGTAATATTGACCACCGCAGCGCGTGCAATCGCCAATGGGTTTACCCCAAAGTGATCATAAAAACTGCGGTCCTCAACCAAAATAAGCGCATCGATAATCATTGAAGGCATCTCTGGCGTTCGCACAAATAAACGGTCTTCGCCATCGCCGGCAATAATACGGTCAAGTAATACCGGTTCTAAATGAAATACCGCTAATTCACGTTTGTCAGACATCCGCTTAACTGAGCTAACGCCTTCAGAGTCAAAGCTTATCATCACTCGCTGCTCGGCTTGGTTGCCTTCGGGATGCAAAAACGGCCGACGCCATAATTCGATACGAGTACTTGAAGCAGAAAACTCGCCAACTTGCCGCGGATTGGACACTTTACGGTAACCCAGCAAATTAAGCTCAGCCATTAACTGCGGATGGTTTATCGCAGCACCTGGGTACAATGCCATTGAACGACTAAAAACTTGGGCCGGTAAATGCCACTTTTGCCCTTCAAATTTCTGCGCAATAATTTGGTCTAAATAAATAGCGTAAAAGCTCACAACAGCAATACCAACGATTGATAATTTCCATGTGAGCGACCACAGGTTTTGCCACCAAGATGAGCCACTTTTTTTTGTGTTGGCTGAAGACTTTTTGGGTTTTTTACTCATAAATAATGGTTTCGTTTTCCATATAACGCTGAAATAATTGCATGTTATTAATAAGCTAGATGACTTATTTACACGCCTGGAGTTTTCTTTTTAGTAAATTTTGTTGCCACTGTATTCACTGGGTCATCAGGCCATAAATGCCTAGGATAACGACCACGCATTTCTTTTTTTACATCAATATATGGGCCTTGCCAGAAGCTGGCTAAATCTGCCGTGGCGGCTAATGGTCGTTGTGCTGGCGACAACAACTCCATAGTAACCGTCATTTTGCCGTGCAATATTGTCGGGCTTTGCGCCATCCCTAATGCTTCTTGTAAACGTACACTAAGCAACGCACGGCCTTGTTGGTCATTGTTATGATAAAAATGTCCGTCAGTATCAAGTGGCATCTGGTAACGGATGGGGGCACGAGTGCCAGTTGCCATCGGCCAATGTGTTGGCACCAGTTGCTCTAATAGCTGCTGCTGTTGCCAATTGAGTAAATTTTTCACCAATCCATACGCGGCTACTTTAGCCAATGCGGCCAATGAACGAATGTTATCCAAATGTGGCCCAAGCCAATCTTCTAACGTCGCCAGTAAGTACTCATCGCTTAAACAAGGCCAATCATGCTCTGGCGCAAAGTATCGAGCCAATTCAACCCGATATTGTAACTGGATTAACAGCTCGTCACGATTAAGGATTGTTAACCCTTTTATACGGATCTGTTCTAATAATGCTGCGGTAATTTGTGCCCGTTCAGGCGTAATACCGGTGTCGATTTTAATGATAACCTCACCGATTTTGGTATGTTTTTCAGCAAAAAAACGCCCTTTTGCTTCATCCCAACCACCGTGAACATGAGTAGTTACTAACGAGGCAAGTTCGGCAGTAAACAAGCGTTCATCTAACCTTGCTGCAAGGTAAATTTGGCCAGCATTACGACCTTGAGTCTCTTGAAAGTCAGCAACCACTAACCAAGGTTCATGAGCCAAACTGTCTTCGGCATTGATCACCACACCCGTACCATTACTTAATAAAAAGCCTTCATGGCCACGAGCTTTGGCAATACGATCAGGGTAAGCAAGTGCTAACAAATAGCTTATATCACGAGTCGATGCATTACGTATTGCCTCATTGACCTGACCCGATATCGCCAAAGATTGTTGCCATTGCCTAACTTGCTGTTTAATTTGCCCCTGCAAAGCCTCGGTCAAATAATGATGAATATCAGCGCCTTTTTTCGGTAGTCCACGGGCTTCAATAATGCCTGCTAATACGCAAGCCAGCAGGCAAAGTTGCGGCTGATTGTCGTGCAAGGCAAGTTGCTTAGCTTTAAGCAGCATATGCGCTAAGCGTGGATGGCAACCTAATGCATAAGCCTCTCGGCCAAGTGACGTTAATTTACGTTGTGGATCAATTAATTCAAGTTGAATAAGTAATCGCCATGCGACTTGTTCATGGATCGGCGGCGGTGGTGTGAGCAATGATAATTCAGCAAATGATTTAGCGCCCCAACTGGCACAATCAAGTGCCATAGAAGTCAGTTCTGCTTGCGTGATTTCGGGCTCATCGACTTTGCGCATGCGCCCTTGTTCTTCTTGGCTCCATAACCGCACGCAATAACCCGCAGCTAAGCGCCCTGCTCGGCCACTACGTTGAATAGCCGATGCCTGGCTAATGCGCTTAAGCCCTAAGCGTGTCACGCCGGTTTTAGGGTTAAAACTCGCTTCACGTCGATAACCGCTGTCTATAACAAGGGTGATGCCTTCAATCGTTAAACTCGATTCAGCCACGTTAGTCGCGAGGACGATTTTACGTTTACCCGGTTCTGCTGCACGAATCGCTTGATCTTGCTCCGCTGACGACAAGTCGCCATACATAGGACAAATAAGCCATGATGCATCTAAACGCTCACGCAATAATCCAGCTAATTTACGAATTTCACCTTTACCGGGTAAAAACGCCAAAACGCTGCCCTGTTGATATTGCGCTAGATTGGGATCGGAAATGGTATCGATAACCACGCGGGACATGTGTGTTAGCCACAACTGTTGCCCAGGGCAAGGCTGATAAGCAATCTCAACCTCAAAACTGCGACCATCACTGTGTATTTGCGCAGCATCGGGCATTAACGTGTCTAGCGGTAAGCCAGACAAGGTGGCAGACATAGCAATAATGTGTAAATCGTCACGTAATGATTGCTGCACTTCCAGTGCTAAAGCCAAGCCTAAATCAGTCGTAAGATGACGCTCATGTATTTCATCGAAAATAATCACATCAATCCCACTAAGCTCTGGGTCTTGTTGGATCATGCGGGTCAGAATACCTTCGGTGACAATTTCTAATCGAGTATCTGCGCTGACTTTTGATTCGCCACGGACACGATAACCCACTTGCTGGCCAACATTTTGGCCCAATTGTTGGGCAATAAACTTAGCGACATTGCGGGCCGCAACTCGACGGGGTTCTAACATCAGAATTTTGCCATGAATTTCAGGCCAGGCTAACATCGCTAATGGTAATGCTGTGGATTTACCTGCACCGGTTGGCGCTTCGATAATAATGTGTGAATGGGCCGAAAACTGCACACGCAACGAGTCGAGTACCGCGTGAATCGGCAATGTCGTGGGCATCAATGATGGGTGCTGCTGCAATACTTGTTTTGAGGTCAACGCGATTAACTTTTACGGCTATTTTCTGCGGTTCATTTTACCCACATTGTATCAAGGTGTCATTAATTGCCTATTTAAAAGCCTATTTGGCTACCTTTTTAACAAAGCAATTAACCGCTCTCAGTTATTGAGTCATTTTACTCATTTAGATTAACCAAGGAGTCCGTAAACCGTGTTGTAGTTCAGCTAATCGTGTCGGTTTATTAATAGCATAGCCTTGCGCATAATCGACACCAATATTTTTAAGATATACGCCAATATCAGTGTTTTCAACAAACTCTGCGATAACTTCAAACCCCATGTCTTTTCCGAGCTGACAAATAGCCGAAACAATGGCTTTATCACTGCGGTTTTCGCATAAATTCACTACAAATTGGCCGTCAATTTTAACGTAATCGACATCAAGACATTTCAAATATGCAAAGCTAGAAAAACCAGAACCAAAATCATCTAATGCAATCTTACAACCAAATGGTCGTAACAACTCAATTAATCCGGTAGCTTGGTCTAATTGGCTTACCGCTGCAGTTTCGGTTATTTCAAAACATAATTTACTCACCAGCTCAGGTTCAACCATTAAACGCATTTCGAGCCAAGTCATGAACTTTTGGTCAGCAAGTGACATCGCAGACAAATTCACCGACACCATAGAAAGCTGTTCCCATGTAGCTAAATTATTGCCGCCCCACGTCAATAAATTATCGATAACCCAACGGTCTACTCGAGGCGCTAAGTTATAACGCTCAGCAGCAGGTAAAAACACCCCCGGCGATACATATTGGCCATCACTCTGCACCATGCGAAGTAGAATTTCCATGTGGATGCCAGTGTCGGGTTTATCGAGCGGCTCAATTAATTGATAGAATAGCTCAAACTGATTTAATGCCAGTGCGCCTGTAATATCCACAGATGCCAGCATTTGGTTATACATCATGTGCATTTGTGGGTCGTCAGGATTATAAAAATGCCAACGGTTACGGCCTTCTTCTTTGGCCAAGCGGCAAGCGGCATCAGCTTTGCTCATCACACCGTAAATATCGGAGTCAACATAATCGACTTTGGCAATGCCAATGCTGGCACTAATGTTGTGTTTGATACCTTTCCAAGTAAATTCATGATCAAACAACTGTTGGCAAATTCGTTTTGCCACTTGTTGCGCCGATGCGGTATCAGAATAATGCATCAATAAGCCAAACTCATCGCCGCCTAAACGCGCAACCACATCGTCTTTACGTAATAATTGTTTTAAGCGAGTCGCCACTTGTTGCAGCAACACATCACCCGCTTGATGACCACTAAGGTCATTTACCACTTGAAATTGATCGAGATCGAGAAAGGCAATACAAGCCGGAGCATGTTCGTCGTCTTTTAATAACTCTTCAAGCATGTTTTCGAACTGTAATCGATTTGGTAATCCGGTTAGCACATCATAATTGGAATGAAACGATAACTCATCGGCAAGTCGATAACGTTCGGTGACATCTTCAATCATTAATAATAACTGTTGCTGTTTATTAAGTGCATGGCAAAAGCTAAACTTATACCAGTATATTTGAACCCCATTTCGTAACGGCACTTCACACCAGGCTTGGCGTAAAATACCTTCTCGAACGATATGCAAGGTATCGAGTAATAGTGGGTGATCATCTTCTCGTAGCAACGTAAATAAACTCTGCCCGACTGTAATGGGTAAATTTTGTTTACTCGCATCATTTTGCAATACAACATTATTGTGTAAATCAATCAACGCACATGGCATCGGCAGTAACTGAAATAGCTCTTGATACTGTTTATCTTTACTGTCTAAAAGCACGGATAAACGACGAAGTTCAAGTGAAGAGGCTAATTGATATGCAGTATCATCGAGTAACTTTTGCACAAACGCACAAGGATCATCTTGCTGACTCACTACTGTGTTAGCATCGGATGCACACATAGTGCCTAAAACAACTTTAACATTGCCAACATGCAAAACAGGACTCAGAGCAAGATGCTTACAATCAATATCGAGTTGATTAAAGATGCCTAAAAGCGGTGTAAGGAGTCGATTTTCGTCAGAGGTAAATGATTGCTCTGGGGAATGAGGATAAATGATTGCTTGATAGCTGTTAAATAATGATTCGCACAGTGACAAATTATCTTGTAAATGCTGGTTAAACAGCGCTTCTGATGCTGGTGAAGCACCAAAATGACTGACACATTGTTGCTCTGAAGTGTCGATAATATCAGTATCGACGGCAAATAATTTATCATATTGACTCGTCAACACAAATGCAGCGCTGCATTCTAGCCTTTGACAGACTAACTGTAATGCTTGATTAAGCAGTGATAACACCGAAGTATTACTACCCTCAATAGGTCCATTTGTAAAAACACTTTTCAATAGTTGCTGGGTGCTATCGGCCATTCATCAACTCATTCAAGGTTAGCAATTCAATTTGCTTGGGAATAAAATCAGTTATCTTGTGGATGCCATATCGCTAACTATAAGCGCTAACTATAAGCACTATATTGATTAGGTAGTTAACTGAAACCACGATATGTTTTTAAAATCAGTAGTATTGTTAATCTATCAACGTTTATGTTTCAGCTCAATAAATAATAGGGCCAACCGGATGCAAACACCTTCGTCAGCAAGATTATTTGTCGGCTTTAGCGTAGACAAACCACAAATAGATAAAATATTACATCTACAACAAACACTTATAACTAAAATAAATACAAATTCAGTAGTCACTTTAGCACACAACTTACACATAACATTAGGCTTTTTCGGTCAAATAGATCCGACCACTTGTTCAAAAATCCATGAAGCAATAAATCAGATGCCTAAAACAACTTTCAGTCAAGTTATCGACACCTTCGCTTGGTGGCAAACAGCACAATTAATCTGTTTAAAAGGACAAGCGAGTACATCATTAAACACTATGGCGAATGACATTAAGAACATTGCAAAAACTCACCATCTAGCCATCAGTCAATACGATTATGTTCCGCACATTAGTCTATTTCGTGGGGTGACAACAGCTTCTTTACCAGCCGTGGTAAAGGACACTCAGCTCATCATCGCACCAAGCCATTTGCACTTATATCAATCGACTGGCCACCACCATAACGTTAACTACACGATATTAGAAAGTTGGCCGTTACGGCAAAAATAAAAACCGTCACCACAGAATGTGAGCGACGGTTTAATGTTAAGTACAATTGATGACTAGTCTTTTAATAACTCAGCAATGGTCAATACGCCATGTGTTGTTGCACCAGCGGCCCATAGCGCCGACGCTGATGATTCAAAAGCACCTGCGAGATCAACGTGTAACCAATTCGCTTTTGGTGACACAAAACGCCATAAGAAACCGGCCGCATTTGATGCGCCACCTGCACCGCCACCTTTAACTGGGCGACTGTTTGCAGTATCAGCATAAGCTGATGGACACATATCTTTATGCCAAGCATCTAACGGCAATGGCCATACGTTTTCAGAAACTGCTTCAGCACATTGCTGTGCAAGCTGTAATGTCGCCTTTTGTGGTGAAAAAATGGCGTTATAATTTGAGCCCACAGCCATCACAGCAGCGCCGGTTAACGTTGCAGCATCAATAATTAAGCCTGCGCCCGTTTCTGATGCAGCTTGCAAACCATCGGCTAGTACTAAACGTCCTTCAGCATCTGTATTAACAATTTCAACCGTGGTGCCGTTTTTGTAGGTTAGAACATCACCCAGCTTGAAAGCATTACCGCTAACTAAGTTTTCTGCACAACACAAAAATAGCTTAACGCGTTTGTTCAAACCAGCCTTCATGGCTAATCCCAATGCAGCAGTAACCGTGGCAGCACCGCCCATGTCACACTTCATCGCTAACATACCTTCTGACGACTTCAAGCTATAGCCGCCTGAGTCAAACGTAATACCTTTACCCACTAAGGCAACAGAGACTGGAGCATCTGCGCCTAACGGATTAAAATCAAGCTCTAACAATGCAGGAGGACGTTCACTACCACGACCCACAGCATGAATACCGACCCATTTTTTTTCTAATAATTCATGGCCTTCAATAATGTTAAAACTTACATGGTCACCACCAATATTTTTTAGCCAAGACGCCGCTTGATTAGCTAACGATAAAGGCGATAAATCTTCTGGAGTATCATTGATCAATTTGCGAGCAAACTGGGCCGCTACGGCACGTTGATTCAACGTTTCTTTATCGGCGTCACTACCACACCAGTCCACTTGGTATCCTGCTTTAGCCGTGGCAAAACCTTGTGCAAATGCCCACTGTGAATTCAGGGTCCATAAGCCACCGTCTAGCTGCACATAATTAATGCCTTGATTGCGGATTTTTCTTGCGGCCATCTGCACTTGACGCAGTTCATCGCTACCCGATAGATGGATTGTTGCCTTAGTACCTTGGTAAGTCACATCAGCTTTACCCCAATGTTCTGCAGGGGCTTCGGTGGTGAGCGTAACGGTCATAATATTCATAATAATCCCTTGTAGTAAGCCAAATAACACCAATGCTCGAGCTTAATCACGAGCTAATGGCAGTAGTGTAGACAAAACATAATCGATAAACCACGCTAAAGTTTGTTAGCATTGTTGTAAATCAACTCATTAGATGAGTCATCGATGAAATTTACTCCCGAATTAGAATCCGGTGTATTAATTAAACGATACAAACGCTTTCTTGCCGATATCATGCTACCTAACGGGCAAGAAATCACGATTCATTGCCCAAATACTGGTTCAATGAAAAATTGCTTATTCCCTGGTGAAAAGGTGTGGTTTTCCAGCTCCGACAATCCAAAACGAAAATATGCCCACACATGGGAATTAATGCAGACAGATCAGCAGCATTATATCGGGATTAATACCGGGCGAGCCAATGCTCTTGCAGAAGAAGCGATTAATCGGCAAGTGATTACCGAACTATTAGGTTACGAGCATTTAAAACGCGAAGTAAAGTATGGCAGTGAAAATAGCCGCATCGATATCTTGCTCACTAGCCAAAACCGGCCAGAGTGCTATATTGAAGTGAAGAGTTGTACTTTACTAGAAGATAAAATGGGTTACTTCCCCGATGCCGTAACCACTCGTGGACAAAAGCATCTGCGAGAACTCATCCACATGGTGGAATTAGGCCATCGTGCTGTTTTATTATTTGTGGTGCAGCACAGTGGCATCACGAGTGTTAAACCCGCGCGACATATAGATCCACAATATGCAGACTTACTTGAACAAGCCGTAGCAAATGGCGTTGAAGTGCTAGCTTATAAAACAGCGCTTTCGCCACAGGGAAGCCTGATCACTTCAGCTTGTAAAGTCATGCTGTAGATCAAAATAAAAATTAAATAACAAGTAAAAAATTTGCCACGCTATAGAGTTTCTGGTATAGATAGCGGCCATAAATTTAAGACGTCCTTAAAACGCAAATGATTACAGGAGATGCGTTATGCCTCAAGGCACGAAAAAACTTGGCGTACTCGCTATCGCTGGAGTAGATCCTTACCAGGAATCGGCTGGTGAAGAGTATATGAATACCAAGCAACGTGGTCACTTTACATTGATCCTCGAAGCATGGCGTAACCAATTGCGTGAAGAAGTCGACCGTACGTTAACTCACATGCAAGATGAAGCTGCAAACTTTCCTGATCCTGTCGACCGTGCAGCACAAGAAGAAGAATTCAGCTTAGAATTACGCGCTCGTGACAGAGAACGTAAATTGATCAAAAAGATTGAAAAGACTTTACAGTTGATCAAAGAAGACGATTTTGGTTTCTGCTTCTCATGTGGCGTAGAAATTGGTATCCGTCGACTTGAAGCTCGCCCTACAGCCGATCAATGTATCGATTGTAAAACGCTAGCTGAAATAAAAGAAAAACAAATGGCGGGTTAACCCGTTATTGATTAGGGCGAGATTATCTCGCCCTTTTTATTGACTTTATTTACCCACTAACAAATTAACAAGGCTATTGTGTTGTCGCATTAACTGACGATAATAACAATACGATGTTAACGAAAAACAACGCTATAACATGATTCCCCCATCCTATATCGGACGTTTTGCGCCCTCACCATCAGGTTCACTGCATTTTGGCTCACTCATTGCTGCATTAGGCAGTTATCTTCGCGCGCACAGTCAACAAGGCCAATGGCTTGTCCGCATAGAAGATATCGACCCGCCACGCGAAGTCCCCGGTGCAAGCGATAACATCCTTAGAACACTCGATGCCTACGGCTTACATTGGCATGGAACCGTACTATTTCAACAGCAACGATATCAGGCTTATCAAGATCAAATTGAAGCGTTTATCGCCAGTGATCTTGCTTATTATTGCCAATGCACACGTAAAATAATTCAAACCAGCGGCGGAGTGTATGATGGCCGTTGTGGCCGACTTCAGCCTAGACTGACACACGGCGCAATTCGAATTCGTAATCACGTTAAAATTGATCATTTTGTTGATAAACTTCAAGGCTCGGTGATGGTTGATAAAGCTTTCGCCGAAGAAGACTTTATTATTAAACGCAGTGATGGTTTGTATGCTTACCAACTCGCCGTTGTACTCGACGATGCGTATCAAGGCATAACTGAAGTGGTCAGAGGTTGTGATTTACTTGAAGCCAGTTGCCGACAAATAAGTTTGTTTACCCAATTGGAATTTACGCCACCTGATTGGCTACATTTGCCGTTAGTTTGTGCCGAGAAAGGCTTTAAATTATCCAAGCAGAATTATGCTCCAGCCATAGATGTCATTCACCCTCAAGCCAGTATTAATGCGGCACTGACCTTTTTAGGCCAAAAAGCTGTCGATGTAGATTCGGTAGAAGTGATGCTTAAACAGGCTGTTGAACAATTTGACCTAAGCACGATTCCTGCACAAAAAGAAATTGTCTTATCGACAATAAACAACTAGGTATCGTCATTAACTGACATAAGTTATTGCATTAAGCCCTTTTTAGCGCAACTGTACGTATACTCATTCGGTCACATTTAATGTATTATACCCGCCAGATTTTTAATCAAATTATTATAGCATTTCGAGGTGTATTATTTTTCGCCGTATTAGCCAATTCTGTAAACAGCTATTTGAAAACAACAAAGTAGCTCCAGTCCTTGAAGAACCCATTCAAGAAGATGGCTTACGTCTGGATATTATCTCCAGAGATGGTCACTCAATTTCACGTCGTCAAATTAGTGAAAATGCACTAAAAGTACTTTATCGTCTTAATAAATCTGGCTACAAAGCTTATTTAGTGGGCGGTGGAGTACGTGACATTCTATTAGGTCTTGAACCGAAAGATTTTGACGTCGTCACTAACGCCACCCCAGATGACATTAAAAAGTTATTCCGCAATTGTCGCTTAGTCGGCCGTCGCTTTAGACTGGCGCATATCGTTTTTGGTCGTGATGTCATTGAGGTTGCCACTTTCCGCGGTCACCACAGTGAAAGCAATGATAAAGTATCAAAATCCAACGCTGAAGGCCGTTTGTTACGCGATAACGTCTACGGTGAGATCGATGAAGATGCTGAGCGCCGTGACTTCACCATTAACGCGCTCTACTATGATATTAGTGATTATTCTATTCGCAGCTATGGTGGTGGAATAAACGATCTCAATGCTAGAACGATTAAGCTTATTGGCGATCCAGACACACGATACCGCGAAGACCCGGTGCGTATGCTTCGTGCTGTTCGTTTTGCGACGAAACTTGATATGCAAATCGATGCAGTAACAGCGGATCCCATCAAAGCCCTTGCTCCATTGCTAGCAGATATTCCTGCTGCGCGCATGTATGAAGAAGTATTGAAACTGTTTTTTGCCGGTAAAGCAGAAGCTAATTACCACATGATGCAACGTTTTGGTTTATTCGCGCCCTTGTTCCCACAAGTCGGTGCATTAATTGAAGAGTCGCCTAAAGGGTATGCCGCTAAAATGCTCCAAGTCGTTATGCGTAATACCGATATCCGTGTTAGCGAAGATAAAACCGTGACTCCGGCATTTTTCTTTGCGGCAATCTTGTGGTATCCCGTTAAGCAACGAGCTGATGATATTGCCATTGAAAGCGGCTTAACTCATTACGATGCATATGTTGCTGCAATGGGTGATGTGCTTGAAAAACAGTGTCTAACAATTAGCTTACCACGCCGATTTAGCACTCCAGCACGCGACATTTGGCAATTGCAGTTACGATTAGAACGCGGTCAAGGCACTCGAGCATTTAAACTACTAGAGCACCCTAAATTCAGAGCAGCTTATGATTTACTGCTACTGCGCGGTGAAGTTGAAATGGGTAATATTGCCAAGATAGCTGAGTGGTGGAAAGCGTTTGTAGAAGCTGATGAAACTGACCGTAGCGACATAGCTAAAAGCATCAAAGGCAGCAATAATCGTAACAGAAATGCACCACAGCGTAAGCGTCGCCGTAAACCAGCAGCCAAGCCAGCAGAAGAATAACAATGGCGGTTCAAGTTTATGTTGCCATAGGCGCTAATTTAGCTGAGCCAATACAACAACTCGATGTTGCAGTATTGGCGCTAAAGGCATTGGCAATAAACAACACTTTTACGGTGTCAGCATATTATGGTTCCAAGCCCATGGGTGATGTTATTCAGCCAGATTATGTCAATGCTGTCGCGGGGTTTGAAACCTCGCTATTGCCCATTGAGTTACTCGATACCTTACAAGAAATCGAGCAACAACAAGGGCGTGTACGACTTGAACACTGGGGACCTCGTACCTTAGATTTAGATTTGTTACTCTATGGTCAACAACACATCAACGAACCTCGACTTTGTGTGCCTCATTACGGCATGAAGCAACGCAGTTTTGTGTTAGTTCCATTAGCAGACATTGCACCAGCGCTAACATTGCCTTGTAATACAAGCCTTGAAAGCCTTATTAGTGTGGCAATGCGTGATGAATTACAAAAGCTTATCGATTAAAGTTGATCTTAACAGACAGAAGATTAAGCTCAGCTTTTAGTATTTCAATATTGTTTTAAGAGTCTACTATGTCAAAAGTCACCAGTTCGACCCTAATCAAGTTCAAACAAGAAGGTAAAAAGTTCACCGCATTAACGGCTTATGACGCTAGCTTTGCCGGCGCATTTGACAGTGAAGGTGTTGATGTACTTCTAGTGGGTGATTCACTCGGTATGGTGCTTCAAGGCCATAACGATACCTTACCAGTAACCATTGCCGATATTGCTTACCATACCGCTTGTGTCAAACGTGGTGTTTCGCGCGCATTACTCATCGCAGACATGCCGTTTATGAGCTATAGCACCCCAGAACAGACCATGACTAACGCTGCAATATTAATGCAGGCAGGTGCCAGCATGGTTAAATTAGAAGGCGGACATTGGTTACTTGAAAGCGTAAAAATGTTAACCGAACGTGGTATTCCAGTTTGTGCTCACCTAGGATTAACGCCACAGTCGGTGAACGTTTTTGGCGGATTTAAAGTGCAAGGTCGCGACGCTGATAACGCGCAACGCATTCTAGATGAAGCTAAAGCATTGCAAGCTGCTGGTGCGCAATTATTAGTGGTTGAGTGTATTCCAGCCTCCCTGGCTAAAGCCATTACTGAAGCACTAACCATTCCAGTTATCGGTATCGGCGCTGGAGCTGACACCGATGGCCAAATTCTTGTTATGCACGATGTTTTAGGCATTTCGAGTGGCTACATTCCCCGTTTTTCAAAAAACTATCTCAAACAAACCGGCGAAATCCGTTCGGCTATCAGAGCTTATATTGATGAAGTTGCTAACGGCACATTCCCAGCGGAAGAACATACCTTTAATTAATATAACATCTTGATAATATAAATTTATTATCATTTTTGCTCTGCTATCTACGTTGCATTGACTTACAATAGATCGACAGTTGATGAGTCAATGCACCTTCGTTAGCAACACAAACGGCAAGTTTGATTTGCAGATGCGAAATAAACCCGTTGTTATCGATTACCCTAGCTCTTATTCGGCTTGAGGCTAATCATTAAATCTACATCAATGACTACATTGTTTTTATTAAGGTTCGAACAGAAAATGATAACCACTTCCGCTATCTCAACCATTCGCGAACATGTTAAGACTTGGCGCAGCAAAGGCGAAACGGTTGCTTTTGTGCCTACTATGGGTAACTTACACCAAGGTCACATTACCTTAGTGAATGAAGCTAAAAAGCGCGCAGACCATGTGGTGGTATCTATCTTTGTTAATCCGATGCAATTTAGTGCCAATGAAGACTTAGATGGTTACCCACGCACACTCGCACAAGATAGCGAAAAGCTAATGCTTGCCGGAACAGAACTACTCTTCACTCCAACACCTGAGATTATTTATCCCAAAGGATTGGCACAGCAAACATTTATTGAAGTACCAGAAATTGGTGATGAATTATGCGGTGCAAGCCGCCCAGGTCATTTTCGTGGTGTGGCCACTATAGTTTCCAAACTGTTTAATATTGTTCAACCTGATATCGCCTTATTCGGCCGTAAAGATTTTCAACAATTGATGATTATCAAAACCATGGTTGAAGATTTATCGATGCCAATCGATGTAATTGGAGTGGAAACTATCCGAGAAGCGTCGGGTCTTGCGATGAGCTCTCGTAATGGCTATTTAACCACTGAAGAAAAACACTCAGCAGCAACATTAAAACAAGCATTAGACAGTATTGTTAACGCGATTCAACGCGGTGAAGCAATACAACAAGCTATCTCAATTGCCAAAAAACGACTTATAACAGTTGGTTTTACTCCTGATTATCTCGAAGTGAGAAATGCCAATACATTACGCCAAGTAACGGCAGCTGACAGTGAGCTAGTGGTTATTGGGGCGGCATATCTCGGCAAAGCGCGCTTGATAGACAACGTGTCATTTTCTCGTCATTCAAGTTAGGCACATAGCACGCTTCGCTAAAAAAATATTATTTTTTGGCTTAACTCAATAAAATAAAAAACAAAGATTTTTTATTTTATCGATATTTCCATTGTCAAAAAACTGGTTTTATCGATAAAATTGAACCATATTTAAGCGTTAGAATAGTGTTATCGACGTGATTATAGTTATATAGTTAGCAAGGTATGATTGCCGAGTATTCAATATCCGGTAACGAGTATGGGTAATGTCTTACTTGCGTAGCGTTAAAACATGCTAATCTGTTTAAGTACATAAGCTCATCAAAACACTAGTTAAATAAGTGAGTTGGCAAGATACAGTAAAAACAATACCTTTAGCCAAAATACGTAACCGGTGATTGCTTACCATTAGCAGCTAGACATGGTTGTCAACTGTGAGGCTGAATGCATCATCGACAAGGCCTAGTGTCGAAAACGTAAACATGTGATATCAAAATCGTAATAGTGATGACAAAAGGATGTGTGGCCGCATGGCAAAAAGACTGTTATTCATCGTACTCGCCATGAGCACTTTTACTGCTCAAGCCAATACTATTTACAAATGCATGATGGATGAAAAAGTCGTTTTCAGCCAAACAGCTTGCCCTCAGGAATATAGCCAACATAAAATTGAATACCAATTGGGTATAACCACTGAGGTTGACTCGGACAAGCGCGAGCTCAAACAAGATCCCTTAGAAGCAATACTCAATAAACAAACCATTTCTAAAGAGAAATTACTGCAGCTACTTGATGGTGAAATTTATCGCTTAAATCAAGAAAACAGCTATTTTGAAATTTTACGGGCTAGCGAAATACAAAAATTGGATCGTAAGCGTTACTGGCAAACTAAACCTAGAGACGACCCAAGTTACGGCCTAGAATTACAAGAAATTACTACACGCTTCAACGGCCTAATTAAAAATAATACTAATGTTATCCAGATATTAACTAAACATAAAATGAAGATATCTGCTGAAACACAACCAGATGAATATATGAGTAACTAACTCAACTCTTCATCTGCGTTGAGGTGCCACGCCACGTTAATCAGGTTTGAATACCCCGATCATGCTACCACTGGTTTTTTGAGGCACTTTAATATCCGTTTGTTGCTCACGATAATCACAGTCAGTACATTCAACCGTTTCAATTCCATTTTCTTTAAACAATAAAATACTGTCTTTAGCACTGCATTTAGGGCATTTAGCCCCTGCAACAAAACGCTTTTTAATTTTGGTCATGATTTACTCAACTTAGTGTTTACTGAATGAGCGGTTAACTCAATAAGGTCTTTACCTGATTTATACGCCTATTTTGCCATGATTAGCCCACATGAGTCCCGTGATTGTGGGAAATAAATCGTAGATGCGATATTATCTGCACCATTATTCTATTCTTAAGTATCAAGTTGTAATTAATGATCAACATAAGCCAAGCTCAGTTAATTCGCGGCAGTAAAACCTTACTCGATGAAACCTCACTGACGATATATCCCGGACACAAGGTTGGCCTTGTCGGCGCCAACGGTACAGGTAAATCATCATTGCTTGCCTTGATTTTGGGTCATTTACATCTAGATAAGGGTGAATTTAGTTTCCCCTCAGGCTGGCAAGTTGCCTCTGTTGCGCAGGAAACACCAGCATTAGATGTGTCGGCTCTAGAGTATGTCCTCGACGGTGACACTGAATACCGTGATTTAGAAGCCCAACTAGAGAAAGCCCAAACCGACAATAACGGTAATGCCATTGCGCTTATTCACGGCAAAATTGATGCTATTGGCGGCTATGCCATCAAAGCTCGAGCAGGCGCGCTATTAGCAGGCTTAGGGTTTAAAGATGCAGACCAAAGTAACCCGGTAAAAAGCTTCTCTGGTGGTTGGCGTATGCGCCTCAACTTAGCCCAAGCACTATTATGTCGTTCAGACTTATTGTTACTCGATGAGCCAACCAACCACTTAGACTTAGATACCATGTATTGGTTAGAAGGTTGGATAAAATCTTATCAAGGGACACTCATTTTGATCAGTCACGATCGTGACTTTATCGATGGCATTGTTGGTGAAATTGTTCATGTTGAAAATCACAAACTAAATTACTATAAAGGTAATTACTCTTCTTTTGAACGAGTACGCGCCGAACGCATGGCCCAGCAACAAGTCGCCTTTGAGCGTCAACAAAAAGAACGCTCACATATGCAGTCATTTGTTGATCGTTTCCGCTATAAAGCCAGTAAAGCTAAACAAGCACAAAGCCGCTTAAAAGCCCTCGAACGCATGGCCGATTTGTTGCCCTCGCAAGTAGACAATCCATTTCAAATGGCCTTTAGAGAACCAGAAGCGCTACCTAACCCATTAGTGGTAATGGAAAATGTCTCTATTGGTTATGAAGATAACACCATCCTTAAACAGGTTGAGTTAAACCTAGTCCCTGGTGCGCGTATTGGTTTGTTAGGTAGAAATGGTGCCGGTAAATCGACGCTGATCAAACTGTTATCAGGGCAATTACAAGCTAAAACGGGTAAATACCAACCTAACCCAGGATTGAATATTGGTTATTTTGCTCAGCATCAAGTTGAATTTTTAACGCTTGATGACTCTCCAATGCAACACTTAGTAAGACTTGCACCAGCAAGTGTTCGCGAACAAGAATTACGCAACTTTTTAGGCGGGTTTGGCTTTAATGGTGATATGGCCTTATCGCCAGTACGGCCGTTTTCTGGCGGCGAAAAAGCCCGCCTAGTATTAGCATTAGTGGTTTGGCAGCGTCCAAATTTACTATTACTCGATGAACCGACCAACCATTTAGATTTAGAGATGCGTCACGCACTCACCATGGCATTGCAAACCTTTGAGGGTGCAATGGTCATCGTGTCACACGATCGTCACCTATTACGCTTAAGTTGTAGTGATTATTACTTAGTTGACCAAGGTGTTGTAACACCTTTTGACGGTGACTTAGATGACTACCATCAATGGTTGCTCGATGCCGCCAAACTAGCACAAGCCAACAACAAAACAGATGTTGGCACTGGCGGTGATGCTGTTGATAAAAAACAGCAAAAAAGAATGGAAGCTGAATTACGTCAGAAAGTATCGCCGCTGAAAAAACAACAAGTAAAGTTAGAAACTCAACAGCAAAAAATTAATGCCAGATTAGCCGAATTAGAAATTGAGTTAGCCGATGGCAGCTTATACGAAGCCGAGAACAAAGCTAAAATGACCAATGTTCTCAACGAACGGACTACGCTGACTCAAGCTATGGATGAAAGTGAAATGCATTGGTTAGACATTCAAGAGCAGATAGAGCTTTTCGAGCAAGATTTTCAATAAACAGTTAGTTTTATTTTATTCAAGCCTTAAGTGGTGTTAACTCACACCACTTAAGGCTGTAAGGGATACTGTATGTCGCGGCCTTCTCACCAGCAAACATTTAGCTATTTAATTTGGCATGATTGCGAACAAAATTACTCAACTAATCCCAATTTTTACATAAACTTACAAGACACTTACCAAGTAAATGTGAATATTTTATTATTGGCTCAATACCTTGATCAACAGCATTATGTGTTGACGCCACAACTGTGGGAATTATTGACGGGTATTGTAGATCAATGGGAAGCAAATGTGTTGCAACCTTATCGACGATTACGGCGGATTGCTAAAGCATACTTAGACGGTGAAGAATATCAAAAAATGCTCGATGTTGAGCTCATTATGGAACGTAAATCTCAGTACATGTTATTGCACAAATTGAACTTACTGCAGGGAAAAACGTTAGATACTGAACTTGATAATACTGAGCCGAGCAATATACAACACTACCTTAGCTTATTTGGCTTAGATGAAAGCATTATGACTGAGTTGACCACCCAAACCGGCCTTACTCACTCATAACGCATCATCTGGTTTAGCGACTTGCCGTACGTTGATATACCGCCATGCTACGGCATACCAAGCCGTTCAGTTAGCTAGTTTGAGTCAATTTTTGTGCTAATGCCGTTGCATTTCGAGCCACTAGACCATAAATAGACAACTGCGGATTCGCGCCTAAACTTGTTGGAAATACCGAACCATCCATCACCGATAAATTTTCAAGGTAATGCGAATAACCAAAAGTATCGACCATTGATAGGGTTTTATCTTCACCCATTGCACAACCGCCCATCACATGGGCCGACGCGACAATGGTTTTTAATAAACCTAAATCGGCATTATTGATAGCCTGCTTTGCTTCACTCCACGAATTAAGAAATGACAAGCCATCATGCATCGGCAACACCTTTTTGGCTCCTGCAGCAAATTGTAATTCGGCCATCGACAAAAATGCCCGACGAGCACCATCCCAAAAGCCTTTATCTAAAGGATAATCTAACGCCAAACTCGTATCGGTTAATCTTACCTGACCACCAGGACATTGCTGATTAAAACCATCACGAATAAGCGCAATAGTCACCTGCATTTGGTTAAAGTTAGCCATTAATTGTGCGTGGCTTACACCATAACCAATGGTTTTAGATGCAATCAACACCGGATGTACAGGCGCAACTTCAAGCTTATAACCTAAATCGCCAGTCGCGCCATCACGCCAAACAAATTCATCTGAATAGATAGATTGCGGCGCACCACTGTGACCATTAATTTGTTCTGCAAAAATACCGCCCGATAACAATGACGGATGTAAAAACGTTTTGCCTAATTGCTTATGTGGATCTGGGGTATTAGAACGCATTAATATCGTTGGTGTATGAACTGCACCCGCACTTAAAATATAATGCTTAGCACTAAAAGTAATGTTAACCGATGTCGGCATTAACCCTTCGGTTAATGCCTGCGCCGTTAAACCAACAACTTGATCGCCTTTGTGTTCAAGTTTGATGACCTTGGCGCGAGAAATCAACGTCGCGCCTTTGTCCAAAGCCGCTGGAATAGTAGTCACTAACATAGATTGTTTGGCATTAACGGGACAACCCATGCCACAGTAACCGGTATTCCAGCAACCTTTAACATTACGTTTAATGACGGTGTAATCCCAACCCAGCTTTTCACAACCTTCGCGCAGTGCACCATTGTTTCTATTGGGCTCAAACTGCCACTGCTCAATATTGAGCCGCTGCTCCATCAATTCAAACCAAGGCAGTAAATCTTGCGAGGACAAACCTTTTACCGATTTTTCTTGCTCCCAAAAGGCCAAGGTTTGTTCTGGGGTTCTAATTGAGGTTGTCCAATTGACCGTGGTTGAACCGCCTACCGTTCGACCTTGAAATATACCAATACCTTTATCTGCAGTTTTCATTGCTGCTGCTTGTTGATACAAATTCGGATAAGCGTGGCGCTCTTCCATATCAAAGTGAGTTGATGATTTTAGCGATCCGCCTTCAATCATAATCACTTTTAATCCAGCTTCAGTGAGTATTTCTGCTGCGGTGCCGCCGCCAGCTCCGGTGCCAACAATAACAACATCAGCGTCAAAGTGACGATCCATTTCTAAGGTACTAGCATCGATATGATGCCAGCCTGAACTTAATCCGGTAATAATAGGATCAATAATGGCCAAGGGAGAGCTCCTTACATGAGGGATTAATGCGCGTTATGCACCAAGAAAGTAGGCTTTACATAACGTAAATTGCCCCAATGTTCCGGACAGGCGTAATAACTTGCCATTATCAATTCACGTAATCCGTTATAAGCGGTCGTTAACATGTCCAAATAGTTGTGGCGCCAAAACTCTAACATGTCAATCAATTGCTTTGGTTCACGCATTAACAACGGTGTCATACTGCCACTGAGCAACAATAAGCCGAAGCGTCCTTCAAGCAACTCCAACAATTCCATTAACTCTTGTTGTTGTTCTACAGGCAAATGAGTAATTGATTGTGAAATCGCATCCAATGTGCGATTTATCGCGATTTCTCTATGGCTTGGAACCTCGGGCAATGCACCGTCTAAGAACACTGGCAGCAACACACTGAACAACACTCGATGATGAATATCATCGGTAGAGGTCGTGATGCTAGGTGAATATAAATTAACGCCGAGTGCTATTGCCGCAGTTCCAGCAAAAGCACCAGTAAGAAAGGCACGCCGCTTCATTTACTTCCCCTTGAGTTTATTGTTGTCTCTATTTTTTATGTGGTAGAGTGGCATGAGTAACATTTAAACATACGTTTAAATTTTCACAAACAATTACAGAAATATTCCTTCTATGAAAACCTTGTTCACTCCGCCTTGGTGGGCTGCTAGCCCGCATGTACAAACGATTCTACCATTCATTTTTAAAGTGGCCAGACCAATAACATTTAGGCAACGACAAGAGTTACCCGACGGCGACTTTATCGATTTAGATTGGCTAGGCCAAGCGCAAAATGGCGCGCCTATTTTAGTGATTATCCATGGTCTTGAAGGTAACACAGAATCGCATTATGCACGCAGAATGCTCATCGAAGCAAAAAAAGCCAAAATGTCTGCTGTCGTTCATCATCATCGAGGTTGTTCGGGTGAACCTAACCGCTTAGCTCGCAGTTATCATAGCGGCGATGTAAACGACTTAGCCTACACCTTAGAACAACTAAAACACTACTATCCAGACTCGCCATTGTATGCTGTTGGCTACAGTTTAGGCGGTAATGTATTGGCAAAATACCAAGGCAGCAAACAACAGCATAGCTTACTCGAACGCGCTGTGGTTGTGTCGGCGCCTCTCACGTTAAGCGCATGTGCAAAACGCTTAGAAAATGGTTTTTCAACTCTGTATCAACGCTTTTTAATTAAACGCTTACAAGATAAAATGCTCGAAAAAATTAACACTGCAGAGTTAACCGAGCAAATGCCGATCACTAAAGAACAGCTCAAAATGCTCAATACCTTTTATTTATTTGACGATAAAGTCACTGCACCTTTGCATGGTTTTATTGACGTTAATGATTATTATCAACAATCTAGCGGCCTAGGCTATTTGCAACATATTACCAAGCCCACATTAGTCATCCACGCCAAAGATGACCCCTTCATGACTGATGAAGTGATCCCAAACCAAGCTCAATTGTCGCCTATGGTTGAATACGAGTTGCATCAGTTTGGCGGACATGTAGGTTTTGTTGAAGGTGGCTGGCCTTGGAAACCGCGCTTTTACCTCGAACGTCGCATCATCGAGTTTATACTAACGGCGAGTGATACAGTAACCGAACACGATGCCCACGCTTCTTTAGTCAGTCATTAATAGGAAATACACCATGCTTGTGCCTTATGAAGCGTTACTTTCATTACCTCAAGAAGTACTTCAACGTATGATAAAAGAATATCTGTTATCACAACTTGAAGATGGCAGTTTTAGTGACGCAGACGAGCAACAATTAAGTCGTGCAATGGACCAATGTAAGCTAGCACTAAAAAAAGGCGACTTAGTTGTCGAGTATAGTGAGGATGATGAGTCTATCGCCATTAGACAACGCGAGCATATTTCACGTTCATCTTTCGATTAGTTGTAAAACAAAACAATGGTTTTACCACAAAATGATCACATTGTTACCCGCGAAGAATTGACCCACGGGTGATGATTACCGTATAACTAGTGACTCGATTTTTCGCGTCCACAACTTTACCTAGGCAAATAACATGTCAGCAAAACATCCTATTATTGCTGTAACCGGTTCATCTGGTGCTGGCACAACGACAACCACGACGGCCTTCATTCATATTTTTAGACAGCTGGGTATTAATGCTGCATTCGTTGAAGGTGATAGTTTCCATAATTTCACCCGCGCAGAAATGGAAGTGTTAATTCGAAAATCACAGGCTGAAAATCGAAATCTAAGCTATTTTGGCCCCGAAGCCAATAATTTCAAAAAACTCGAAGAGTGTTTTACCAGCTATGGTGATACAGGCAATGGCCAAACCCGCAGCTACTTGCACACCTTCGATGAAGCGGTGCCATTTAACCAAATGCCTGGTACATTCACGCAATGGCGTGATTTGCCAGCCAATACCGATATGTTGTATTACGAAGGGCTTCACGGTGGTGTGGTGACGGAAGATGCCGATGTCGCTAAGCATGTTGATCTATTGATAGGCATGGTGCCGATTGTCAATTTAGAGTGGATTCAGAAAATTATTCGCGACACAAACGATAGGGGTCATAGTCGTGAAAAAGTAATGGGCTCGATAGTCCGTAGTATGGACGATTACATCAAGCACATGACGCCGCAATTTTCACGGACACACATTAATTTTCAACGAGTGCCGACCGTAGACACCTCAAATCCCTTTAGCGCAAAAGACATACCTAGCCTAGATGAAAGCTTTTTAGTGATTCGCTTTCGCGGCATTAACAATGTTGATTTCCCTTATTACCTCAACATGATCCAAGGCTCATTTATGTCACGCGTTAATACACTGGTTGTTCCCGGTGGAAAAATGTCATTAGCAATGGAATTAATTTTAACGCCATTAGTTAAAGACTTAATGGATAAGCGTATAGAGTTGCAAAACCTTGATGATATCAAACCCGATTAAGTTTGATTTAAGTCAGAACAATTAAGATAGCTGCATCGTGATTTCAAGCGAAATAACGGCAGTTGATGTGCTTGAAGTGCTAATTCCCCCTTTTTGATCTGTTAGTGCATTAAGCACATCAACGAAACCCAAAAAAGTCGATGTTCCAGCACCCACATCAACTTTTATCTCTTCTGATAAACAAGTGAATACACTGACTGATTGATAATAGTAAATGACTCACATTGCTCACTCAGAGCATTACATCAGTGGGATAACTTCTCGATAAGCTTGATTATTCTGATACTGCTTCAAACGTAAAATAAATTCATCGCTGCGCACAATCTCAGGGTTATCTTTCAATGCATCAATCGCTTTTTTCTGGGTATCTATCGCCGCAGTAAAGTCACCCTGTTCTGCATACGCGGCCGCAAGATTATCTAATACCGTCGGATCATTCTGATTATGCTCAAGTAACTTTAACGACATCGATACTGCACGTGAACCATCGCGATATTCCGCTTCAGGGCATGTAGCTAATATCCACGCAATATTGCCCATTGAAACAGCATCTCCCGCAGCACTAAACTGCTCCATTGCTTTACCACAATTACGCACTACGCCATCACCACCAGCAGAATAAATAAACCCTAAACGAAAATGAGCCCACTTATCCCCCTGTGCAACCATTTGCAAATACCATTTCTCGGCAAGTGCTAAATCCCGCGGAATTAATTTGCCGTCAAAAGCTAGGTCGGCTAATGTTTGTTGCGCCTTAATATTTTGCTGTTGCGCAGCAAGATTAACCCAGCTTAATCCTTGCTTGGTATCTTGAGAAACAAATCGTCCGGAAAGGTTCATTAAGCCCAATAGAAATTGTGCGTCTGCATTACCTTGTTTAGCTTTAATCTGAATATGAACCAGTTTACTCGCCGCTTGAGACTCAATAGAGGGCGGGATAACAAATGCTTTTACAGATGAACTAAGTCCACTTAATAAAACAACACAGACAATAACCCCAATTTGACTCAGTTTTTTCACGCATACCTCGACAACTATTTATGAAGCTGATTAAATAACATTAGCTAACTCATGGATCCAATACAATAGACAAATAACATTGGCAACAATTCAATCGTAGTGATGATTAAGACAAATTCACAAAAAAAGTCGACCGCCATCACAAACGAGATAAATTTAATCTAAAATTTAACAAGTTAATATACACTACGCACACTTCTAAATACGATCTCTATCAAAGTTTTCACCGTTTCAATAGCGTAGAATGCTTAATTAGACATTACTTACTTTCATTTTTAATCAATCGAGGAATATCATATGGCTCTGATTGGTAAGCCAAAACCTGACCCAACATTAGAATGGTTTCTTTCACATTGTCACATTCATAAGTACCCAGCAAAGAGTACTTTAATTCACGCAGGTGAAGAGTCTGACACTTTATATTACATCGTCAAAGGTTCCGTCGCTGTATTGATCAAAGATGAAGAAGGTAAAGAAATGATCCTTTCTTATCTAAATCAAGGCGATTTTATCGGTGAACTAGGGCTGTTTGAAGAGCAATCTGAACGTACTGCATGGGTTCGTGCTAAACAAGCATGTGAAATTGCAGAAATTTCTTATAAGAAATTTAAGCAATTGATTCAGGTAAATCCTGAAATCTTGATGAAACTTTCGGCGCAAATGGCCTATCGTTTACAAAGTACTAGTCAAAAAGTAGGCGACTTAGCCTTCCTTGACGTTGCTGGACGTATTGCACAAACGCTATTACATCTTGCAAAACAACCCGATGCTATGACACATCCTGACGGCATGCAGATTAAGATAACCCGTCAAGAGATTGGTCAAATTGTTGGTTGTTCACGTGAAACTGTTGGTCGTATTTTAAAAATGCTTGAAGAACAAAACTTGATCCAAGCACACGGTAAAACGATCGTAGTTTACGGTACACGCTAAATGACAAAAGGCTAACGACGAATCAAGCAAAATGTTTATGTTTAATCATATAAGCTTCAGCTTGATTTAAGCCAAGATACTTAAAGTGGTGTTCATACTCTGAACGCCACTTTTTTATTTTGGAGCGCCCATGAATAGCTTGTTCTTTACAGCAATAAGCAGCTTAATGGCCATCACCATTAATCAACAAGATATTCCCGCAAAAGAACTCCCTCTGGATCATGACTACGTCCAAAAATTGGTATCTTCTGGTAATATACGTTCATTAGATGATTACTTAACTTGGCTATCGCAGTATTGTGATGGTCACTTAATCGACGCCCAGCTTTATCAACATCAAGATAAGTGGCGCTATGATTTACAATTTAAGCTAAAACAAGGGCATGTTGTTAATCTGCAATTAGATGCAGCTAACGGTATGCAGGACTCATTGACTCAATTACCGAGCGAATGTACTAAACATGAAACTGTTACTCGTTGAAGATAGCCCATTACTGGTTGCTGAACTTGAAAAACAACTCAAGCAAGCTGGTTATATTACGGATGTTACAGACAAAGCTATTGAAGCCGATTATTTGATGAAAGAAACAGATTATGACTGTGTCATTTTAGATATCGGCTTACCCGATGGCAATGGCTTGTCATTAGTGACTCAATGGCGTGAACGTGGCATCAGTACCCCTGTCATTATGCTAACGGCTCGCAGTCAGTGGCACGAAAAAGTTGAAGGTTTTAATGCGGGTGCTGATGATTACTTAGGCAAACCTTTTCATACTCAAGAGCTCCTCGCCCGTATTCAGGCACTTATCCATCGTGCCCATGGGCGGGTTAATTCGTCGTCGAAGCAACTATGTTATGCCGGGGTTAATTTAGACGAAAATGAGCAAAAAGTGACGGTAGGCGGACACGTATACGAACTGACGTCGATGGAATTTAGGTTATTGAAAATTTTCTTAATGTCACCAAAGAAGCTTCTTTCGAAACAGCAGCTTACAGATAAGCTTTATCAATTTGATGATGAAAAAGAAAGTAATGTCGTGGAAGTTTACGTAACACACTTACGTAAAAAACTCGGTAAAACCGCTATTGAAACCCGCCGTGGTCAGGGTTATATCTTCCATGGCATTATTGAATGATTTCAATTCGGTTTAAATTAAGCTTATGGCTCAGTGGCTTAATCATTATTGCCACGCTCATAGGTTTATTTTTATTTGAGTCGATGTTGCGAGATGCCTTTCATGACTCCATTATTAATCGTCTTGAAGAAGATTTAGAACACATCATTATCGCCACCAGACTCGATGATGGTGAGATAGTTATCGACCAAAGCCAACTATCCAGTTTTTATAAACCTGCCTATTCAGGGCGTTATTTCCAATTAAATTTGCCCGACCGTACAATTCGCTCCCGTTCACTGTGGGATGCGGAATTACAGATTGAACAGTTACAAGCGCAGCAGAAAAGAGTTTGGCAGGCTAAAGGGCCAAAAAACAATGATATGCAGCTGTTATCTATCGGCATCGGCGCGCCAAACAGCCACAACACAGCAACCTTGACTGTCGCCCAAGATCTCAGTATTGGACGGCGTGTTTTTAGCGAAGTATTTGGCACTAAACTGGCAATTAATATCGGCATGTTATTAGCGATGATTGCCGGTATTTTTATCATTTTACGCCAATCATTTAAACCGGTGAATCAAATCCAAGGGGCGCTGGCTAAATTGCGCGAAGGGGAAATAGCCTCGTTAGCCATTTCACAAATTCCAGCAGAGATCCGCCCGTTAGCCGAAACCTATAATGAGTTATTAGACTACACAGCCAAACAGATTGAACGTAGTCGCAATAACTTGGGTAATTTAAGCCATGGCTTAAAAACCCCATTAGCGGTCATGCAGCAACAAGTTGAAGCGCTCGGGCTCACCCATCCGGATGCCGCTATAGCCATGCAGCAGCAATTAGATTTAGTTCATAAAATGATTGAACGTAAATTGGCTGCAGCGAGGATAACCGGAGACATGCTACCCGCAGCACAACTGGCGGTACCAAAAGATTTTGATAGTTTAATCCAAACGTTACATAAAGTGCATCATCAGCGGAGTATTGATGGCAGCATTGTTAACCCACAACATATTAGTCGTATTCCAATACATCGCGAAGATGGTATGGAGCTGTTTGGCAACCTGCTCGATAATGCCTTTAAATGGGCGAATTCACAGGTTAATGTCAGCGTCGAAGAATTACCTTCGGGAGAGATATTAATTCAGATCGAGGACGATGGTCGAGGCGTAAAGCAAGAGCAAATTGCATTATTAACCTCTCGTGGCACACGACTAGATGAAGCCACTATTGGCCACGGATTGGGCTTATCGATTGTTAAAGAGATATGCGACCAATATGGTTTTGTATTGCAATTTAGTCGTAGTAAGGCATTACAAGGACTTAATGTCAGTATTTTGATGAGCAACTAAGCGTCAGTATATTGATGAGCAACTAAGCTTTTTTGCCTAAAATAACCAATAAAAAAGACCTAATTGATCACTCAATTAGGTCTTTTTTTGTCCATGCATAAACGTTACATCATTGCATTGGTACTTTCGAAAATCTTGTCAGCTGATGCCGCAACAAAACCAGTATAAAGCTGACCATTATCCATTGGATAACGGCGGGCAAATTCATAGAAACAACTTGGAATTTCCACATCGCCATCAGTAAAGTTAACCACCACTTTATCCGCCATGGTAGAAGATTGCTCTAACAAGACTTCTGGCGATCCTTTAATTTCACCGCCAGAGCTATTTAACACAAACCCAGCCTGCTTTAAGGCTTGGTTTACATCTTCAATACGCTCAAACTCAGGCAGATCGTTAATTGAAACCGTAAAGTGATTGGCACGATATCCCAATGCAGCAACCCAAGCAGCATATTCGCTTTCAGCAAGTAAGGCTTGGTATGTTGTTTTATCTACATCCCAATGACGACCAGAATAAATAAAATTATCTGCAGTGGTTGCCGTTTCATCAACCTGATCGATTAAACCATGGATGCTCTTTTGCAACTCAGGGCTAAATTCTTCTACTAATAGCTCAGAAATAAACACCTTCGGCTGCTTTGGATCCGGATGTTCAAAGTGCTTGGCAATCAGTTTTTTCTGCACAAACTGATAATCGCCACTGTCGACATAACCGATAGAGGTAAAGTGTTTAGCCAATACGCTTAAATTCACCTTGGCAATATTAAAGGTGCGCAAAGCGATATGGTCATTGATAATTGGTGCGCCATGGCCTAATAGCTGATGAATTTTCGCCGCTGAAGGCGTCATCTTAATGTAGTCTTGCCATAAGGCAGCAAATAAAGCATTAACGTCAGTATGCATGGTTAAATCCTTCTAAAATAAGGCTGGTGAACAAAATCACCAGCACGGATCATGCGATGAATTTATCAGTTAAATTGATAAACCAGGGCTTAAAGTAGCAGGTAAGCTTACTGAATCAGCTTCCATTGAAGCGACAGGGTAAGCACAGTAATCAGCCGCATAAAATGCACTTGCACGATGATTACCTGATGCGCCAACGCCACCAAACGGTGCTGCACCTGATGCGCCTGTAATCTGCTTATTCCAATTAACAATCCCAGCACGAATGCGCGCTAAAAAGTAATCGTAATCTTCACGGCTATCGGCTAATAAACCGGCAGATAAACCATAACGAGTCGCATTGGCCAAATGAATCGCTTGGTCAAAATCGCTGTAACGCACTAATTGCAATAATGGACCAAAGTATTCTTCATCAGGTAAATCAGCGACTTTAGTGACATCTATTAAGCCTGGAGTGACTAAACCAGTACCAGCTTCAACTTGCACTAACTCAACTAATGAAATACCACCTAATGACTGAAGTGTCGCCTGTGCGGCAACCATGCCACGTGCAGCGGTTTCAGAAATCATCGAGCCCATAAAAGGTTGTGGTTGAACGTTCCAAGCACCTACTTTAATTTGTTTAATAGCCTTTACTAGCTCTGCGATTAACGCATCACCTTGTGCGCCCTCTTCAATATATAAACGACGGGCACAGGTACAACGTTGGCCAGACGAAATATAAGCAGACTGAATAATGTCATGTACCGCAGCTTTGGTATCGGTAACACCTTTAACGATAAGCGGATTATTACCGCCCATTTCTAAGGCTAAAATCTTACCAGGCAGGCCAGCATATTGTTCATGTAAAATATGCCCAGTACGTGAACTACCGGTAAAGAATAAACCGTCAATTTGTGGATGTGACGCTAACGCTTTACCGGTTTCAACTTCACCCTGCACTAAGTTAACCACACCTTGTGGTAAACCGGCTTTGTCCCAACACTTCAGCATTAGCTCAGCCACTTTAGGCGTTAATTCTGATGGCTTAAACACCACGGTGTTACCGGCCAATAATGCTGGCACTATGTGACCGTTTGGCAAATGCCCAGGGAAATTATAAGGGCCAAATACCGCTACCACGCCATGAGGTTTGTGACGTAATACGGCACGTCCTGCTGGCAAATCGTTGGTTTCAGTACCAGTACGTTTGTCATGAGCTTTTGCTGACAATGCGATCTTGCCAATCATAGCGCCCACTTCAGTAGCCGTTTCCCACTGTGGCTTACCCGTTTCTTGAGCGATGGTTTCTGCGATCTCGGCTTTATTAGCTTCTAACTGTGCACGATACGCTTCGACTATGGCTAAGCGAGCTTCATACCCCAGCATAAACCAATCAAACTGCGCCGCACGAGCGGCATCTACAGCTGCATTAACTTGAGAAGCAGTAGCCGTGTTACCTTGCCAAATTACGTCACCGTTGGCAGGGTTTTTTGAATTAATCTCATGACCTTCGCCAGCTAACCACTGACCTTGAATATATTGTGTCATTTCTTGCTCCTACATTGCTAAAACACGAATTTGCTCACCATCGCTCACCAGTAAACCAGCTGCGATTTCAGGGCTGAGCACAACATTATCGTGTTCATCAGAGACCAACAATTTAGCTGCTGACGCACGATAATCAGCAAGCGAGGTGTTGGAGATAATAAAATGATGATCGGCATGTGGCATCTTGCCAACTGAAACGGTCAATAAACGGCTCTTTTTCACTGAGCGGATCTCAGCTAGTGCACATTCAACCGTTGGGCCGCCATCAAAAATATCGACATAATTACGGAACTTAAAACCCTCAGCTTGTAATAAACGTAATGCTGGCTTAGTGTTTTTATGCACTTCACCAATCACTTTTTGGGCTTTTTTAGGCAACATGCAAACATAAACGGGATTTCGCGGCATCATTTCGGCCATAAAGGCTTTTTTGCCTAAACCAGACAAGTAGTCTGCTTCAACAAAATCGATACCTAAAAAGTGATTTTGTAGCCATTCATAAAACGGTGAGTCGCCATGTTCATCACTGACACCACGCATTTCAGCAATAACCGTTTCGCCAAAGCGTTCAGGATGCTGTGCTAATAATAAAAAGCGCGAGCGTGATAACATGCGGCCGTTATTGCCTTTGCGATATCCGTCTTTTAAAAACAGAGTGCACACTTCTGCTGCGCCAGTGTAGTCGTGGCATAATGTGAGGGTTTCAACTTCATTGCGAACAGAAATTTGCTGAGAATGATAGACCTCAGTACCTAAACGGTAATGATAAAAAGCATCTTGCATGCCGACGGCGGCTTCAATACCACAGGTGCCGACAACTTCATTGGTCTTTGTATCTTCAAGTACCATTAAATAACCTTCGTCAAAAGGTTTATCAATTTGCTTGATAAAAGATGCCTCTGCCCTAGCAATCTTCGAACGCAGTAACTCTTCGTTAACTGGTAAAGATGTAAAACCGTGGCCTGACTCAACTGCGATACCATAAAGTGCATCGTAATCACTTGCACGGATAGGACGTATGATTAACATCTTAATCTCCTCATTGCGCCATAAGCGAACCGCGCTGAAATACATTTCAACGCGTATTCACCCAATTGGCGTACCCAAACAAATTAGTGCAAGCTAAGCCTGTACTAAATTTGCAAATTAACCAGCAACCACTTTTGCTACTGCGCGTTCAAAACGCAACAAGCCTTCTGCGATGTCAGCTTCTGGGATCACTAATGAAGGAGCAAAACGCACAACGTTTGCACCAGCCATCAAACTCATAAGGCCTTCAGCAACAGAAGCAACCAAGAAGTCACGGCTACGACCTTCATACTGTTCATTTAATACCGCACCAATTAACAAACCTTTACCGCGCACTTCACTGAATACGTTGTATTTGGCGTTAATAGCCGCTAAACCATCACGGAATAACTGTTCGCGATGTTTAACTCCGTCGAGTACTTCTTTGGTATTCACTACGTCCATTACCGCATTACCAACAGCACAAGCCAATGGATTGCCGCCATAAGTAGAACCATGAGTACCAATTTTTAAATGAGCGGCAATTTTTGCCGTGGTTAGCATTGCAGCAATAGGGAAGCCACCGCCTAGTGCTTTGGCGCTGGTTAAAATATCTGGCACGATGTCAGTACCCATGTAAGCAAATAACTCACCAGTACGGCCTACACCAGTTTGTACTTCATCAAAAATCACTAATGCGTCGTGCTTGTCTGCTAAACGACGTACTGCTTTTAAGAACTCAGGATCACCATTGATAATCCCGCCTTCACCTTGAAGAGGTTCAAGCATGATGGCGCAAGTCTTGTCTGAAATTACCGCTTCAAGTGCAGCGATATCATTAAATGGCACGTGGGTAATACTTTGTGGCTTAGGACCAAAACCGTCTGAATAAGCAGCTTGTCCGCCAACCGTTACAGTAAAGAATGTACGGCCATGGAACGCTTTATCGAATGCGATGATTTGGTCTTTATCTGCACCATGGTTATCTAATGCATAACGACGAGCTAATTTTAATGCAGCTTCGTTCGCTTCAGCACCTGAGTTAGCAAAATAGACGCGCTCAGCAAATGTGGCATTAACTAACTTTGTCGCTAATTCAAGCGCGGGCTCGTTGGTCATTACGTTTGATAAATGCCATAATTTTTCGCCTTGCTCTTTTAATGCTGACACTAAAGCTGGATGACAATGACCTAAACAATTTACTGCAATACCACCGGCAAAATCGATGAATTCATTACCTTCTTGATCCCATACTCGGCTACCCGCTCCACGAACAGGAATAACAGCGGCAGGCGCATAATTAGGCACCATAACTTCATCGAATTGGGCACGGGTTAGATTCATTTCTACACTCATTGCATTTCATCCTTCAGGTTGTAAGCGGCTTGAAAGCCGCTATTTCCGCTGTCTGCTTTATATTCTGTAAGTGCATTAGCGGAAGTTTGTGTTATTTATGCGACATTATTAGCGAAAATGTGATCAAAATACCAGTTCAGTACAATTAACTTCTGCAGGCCTGATTGGCATTCTGCATAAAGATTGAGAAATATGACTAAACAACGCGTTTATTGGGGGGTTATGAAGCATAAATAGTCATAAAAAAAGTTATTTGACTCGAATTTGTGTAGCTATTCATCAAAAGTGAATAATTACACAGATTTAACATTTACGCTTTTGATAGAAAAAGGGCTATTTACAGTAAATCAAGCTTACGAAAATTTTGCCCTTTAAGCCGAATCAGTTCTTGCGCCGAAAACTGATAATAATCAAACATAATGCGTTTCTCTTGTGGATCGATTTGTTGTTGCTCTTCTAACAAAAGCACTTTGGCATAACAACTCGCCTTAGCCACAATGGCGGCATCGACAGACAACTCTGTAAAATGGTAATCGTGGTCGAGCTCTTTTAATACTTGTGTGATCGGTGAATCATCAAATTTAAGTAAACTCAACAGTTGCCAATTCAATCGATGGCTATGGAGTAATACTTGCCCCAATACAGCTTCAGCAGGAAAATCCGTTGCCATAATGGCATCGTAAACTTGTTTTTCTCGACTATGGCTTGCCTCTCGTAACCAAGTCCCCCAAGTGTTATCAAATATACGTCCACTTTGGCTCAGTATAATCGAGGTAGAAAATTGGTACATTAACGCGCAGCTATAAGCCAAACCAGGCTTTTCATTATGCAATTCTGCTAAGGTTTGCGCCGCAATGGCACTGACCATGCTGTAACGCCAAAGCTTGCGGGTTATCCACAATAAATTAGCATTGCCTGAAGGTAACCAGTTACGTAAACAAAAATAAGGGATCAGCAAACGTAAATTTTCAATACCAATGTAGTTAAGCACCAGCTTTATGTCGGTCACTTGAACATCGCCATGTTTAGGCCGTCGGTGACGAGATGCTGGACTATTAATTAAATTGATTAAATCACGTGATAACCAGCTAATACTTTCGATAATCGGTCGAAGTCGATTAATATTCAGGTCAGGATGTAATAATAGGTCGAGCAGTAAAATTTGATTTTCACAAATTGCCGATGCTTCTAATATCATTTGAGGATGAGCTAATTGATGCTCTATCGCATTATTAACCGTATTAGTTAACAGCGCGGACACCTCTAAATACACATTTTTCTCTTTTGCTTGCTTATCAAGGCGCACTTTCAATGCTTTGCGCTCAATATCAAGCTTATTGGCACTCTCTTCTAACTCTTCGTTCAACTCATCAGGCATTGCATTGGCTTTATGCTTACCCACAATAAGTTGTTTATAGAGTCGGCGCTCAATCTCAATGACTTTTCCGGGCCGAACGCCACCTGCTATTGATATTGCCACTCACATTACCTTTTACTGTTTTCATCACTTAATCATAAAAATTAAGGCTTCACAAAGGAAGCCTTAATAGATATTTATTTGTTTTTTTGAACTCAGAGCCGATTACTTCAACTCTTGTTCAAACAGTTTATAAATACGACGATACTGATCTAACCAACTAGAAGGTTGCTTAAATCCATGCGGCTCGACAGGATAGATTGCGGTTTCAAACATCGGCTTTTCTAATTCAATAAGCCGTTGCACCATGCGCACACTGTCTTGGAAAAACACGTTGTCATCTAACACACCACTCATGATCAGTAATGGTTTTTGTAAACCTTGAGCATGCTCTATCGGAGAACTACGCTCATAAGCGATAGGATCAACGTCAGGCGTATTTAAAATATTAGAGGTATATGGCGCATTATAATGAGCCCAATCAGCTACAGGGCGCAATGCGGCCCCTGCTTGGAATAACTCAGGTTCATTAAACAACGCCATAAAAGTAAGGAATCCGCCGTATGAACCGCCATAAGTCCCTACTCGCTGGGGATCTACATTAACATTGCTTGCCATCCAAGCCACACCATCTTTCAAATCTTCAACTTCTGGATGGCCCATATTACGATAAACGGACGTACGCCAATCACGTCCATAGCCTTTCGAGCCTCGATAATCCATGTCCATTACCACGTAACCTTGTTGTGTGAGTAAGTTATTGAACATAAATTCACGGAAGTAACCCGAAAAGCCATAATGGGCATTTTGTAAATAACCCGCACCATGGTTAAACATCACTGCTGGATATTTTTCAGCTTGCTTAGCATCATAACCTTGCGGCAAATAAACTCGTGCATAAATTGGCTCAGCGCCATGAGTTGAAGCTAGCGCGACAACTTGTGGTACTTGCCATGGATATTGTTTAAATGCTGTGCTGGTATAATCGGTTAATTGGCTTATGTCGCCGCCAATAGGTTGAATATATAACTCATCTGGATAAATCGCAGACGAAGCGGTTAATAATAGTGATTGTCCATCAGGGCTTAAACTGTAATCCAATGTACCTAACCACTGGGTCAATTGCTCTGACTTACCACTGGCAATCTCAACACGGTAAACATTATAGCTACCTGGGTGGTCTTTATTGGCACGATAATAAAGATGTTTTGCATCGGGTGATAAAGTCACATTATCAACCACAAATTTGCCATTGGTTAATGCCGATACCTTACCTGCTGCGGTTTTAATATATAACTGTGAAAACCCTGTTTCTTCAGATAAGTAGTACATGCTATCTGTACCTGGTATCCAGCCAAATTGATTAAAATTATAATTTACCCAAGCATCATCATGTAATCTGTGTTCGGTTATCAGCTTACCTTTTTGAAGATCAACACTGGCGATCCAGCGATCTTTGTTGTCAACGGCTTCCAACATCACCAATAATTTATCGTCAGACTCATGCCACTGAATTGCGCTCTGACTCCATTCCCAATCTTGCATTAACTGCACTAAACGCGGGGCTTTTTCGCTGTTATAGGTTTTACCTTTCGCTTGAGCATTTTCAGCTTTAACGCTCGCCAGTACATCCTCATCAAAACCCGTTAAGCCTTCAATGGTAATGTCTTTTTTACTGTGGTCAACAAGGTCGAGTAACACTAAACGTTGACCAGGAAAGACATCTTCGGCAACCCGAGAGCGGGCTGGTACAGGGTCAACATAACCCTCTTGGCCCAAATAATTAGGCATAATGTCGTGTTCTGCACGCCAATCATAATTTTTATCGGTTAACGCTAATACTACGTAGCGTCCATCTGGCGACAAACTCATTTCTGATACCACTTCAGCGTCACCTAAATACCAAGGTTTAGCAGAAAAAGTGGGATCGGCTTTAGCCAATGAGTCGCGGTATTGATCACGCGTCAGGCTGTTATCATGTTCCATGGCAACATATTGAATAAGTCTATGCTGTTGCTTAGCAATAAAGCTACTTGGCTCTTGCGTCGCTTTTGGTTCGTTTTCCATTTGGATCGCGGCAATTTGTTCTACTAGGCCGCTAGACTGGTGCACACGAAAAATATTATTACCTTGCCAGAATGCAAGGTCGCCACCCTTTAAAAAACGTACGCCATTAATTGCATCGTTTTGACGGGTAAGTTGCTTTATTTCACCGTTTGATAAATCTTTTACAAATACGTTACCTTGATAAATATAGGCTTTTTGAGTCTTTGCCTGATCGAAGACACCATTACGTTGATCGGCAAGGTGTAGCTGATTGAGTGCTAGTTTATTTGCTTCAGACTGTCCAATAGCTTGTTGATAAAAATCACGGACCGGAGATTGATGTGCTTGGCGACTGAAATATACCGACTGACTGTCATCGCTCCAATAAGCTCCTTGAGCAAATATGCCCATCCAATCTGGATTAGCCATAATTTGATTAAGTGTCAACGGTTGCTGGGCTTTTGGAGGCTGTGCAAATGGCACGGTCAATGTCGTTGCACTCGGCGTTGTGATAACCATTGTATCGTCAGGTTTAGCCGTGGCAGAACAGCCACTTATCATTGCCAAAGAAAGTGCGCTAACCGCAAAGTTTCGCATAAAGCTTGTCATGGTTATCCCTTTTATTATTTTAAGCGCTATTTATAGCACAAATAGACGCGAGAATTTAGCCAGATTAGTTGCAGAAGTTGTAACAGAATACGTGATAATGAACCCGAAGATATAAATTCGAAAATGCTTTATAAATGCAAAAAGTTATCCAAAAGTTCATGGCCTTGCTGAGTCAAAATAGATTCAGGATGAAACTGGACGCTGTAAATACGTAACGCGTCATGGCTCATCGCCATAATTTCACGGCCATAAATTGGGTCATCAAACCACGCATCCAGACTAAAGCCATGAGGTACATGGTTAATCAACAATGAATGATAACGAGTAACCTGCAGAGGTAATGCTAATTGACGAAATAATCCCTGTTGATTATGTTCAATCAAACTGGTTTTACCGTGCATAACACGCTTGGCACGCACAACATCAACGCCAAACACTTGTGCGATAGCTTGATGTCCTAAACACACACCAAGAATCGGAATTTTACCGGCAAAATGTTTAATAGCTGCAAGTGAAATACCCGCTTCATTAGGAGTGCATGGACCGGGAGAGATTATCAAATGTGTAGGTGCTAAAGCTTCAATTTGTTCAATGCTGATTTCATCGTTACGTTTAACCAGTATCTCTTGCCCAAGAGCTTGGAAGTACTGAACTAAGTTAAACGTAAAAGAATCATAATTATCAATCATCAACAACATTATGGGTTCCAGTTGCGCTATAAATGTTTGTAGCACATCAATTTTAGCTTAAAAAAAACCAGCCTTGCGACTGGTTTTATGTAATGTTAACTAACCGCTACTTCACCACAGTTAAATGGTTTTTACGCTTAGTTTTATCATCAGGCTTTGTCGATTTAGACGATGGTGGCAATGTCGAAGTGTCATCAACAGATTTCATTGATGGCGGTACAGATGATAACTCATCATGTTCACCTTCGATCATATATGCATCTTCCATATCAAACACCGTACCCGCACCGTTTTCACGAGCGTAAATGGCCACGATCGATGCCATAGGCAAAAACACATTCTGTGGTACACCACCAAAACGTGCATTAAACTCTACTGCATCATTAGACATGTGAAGATTAGCCACCGCTCCGGTTGCAATATTCAAGACGATTTGACCGTCTTTGACAAATTGCTGCGGAACCTGCGTACCGTTAACAAATGCATCCACGACTACGTGTGGCGTCAAATGGTTATCCATCAACCACTCATAGTAAGCACGCAACAAATATGGACGATTAGCTGTTATTGGTTTCATTACATGCCCATGCGCATTTCGCGCTCAGCCTCAGTTAGCGATGCCTTAAATGATTCACGTTCAAAAATACGTGTCATGTAAGCACTGATATCTTTCGATGTACGCGGATCTAAGTGAATGCCTAATACTGGTAGACGCCACAATAATGGGCCTAAGTAGCAATCAGATAAACCAAACTCTTCGCTCATGAAGTATGGCATTTCAGCAAATACTGGCGCTAAAGCAATTAAGCTTTCCATTAACTCTTTACGCGCTGCATCAGCCTTTTCACCTTTACGGATACGCTCTACAAGCGCATACCAATCGGTGTCGATTCTGTGCATCATTAAACGGCTTTGGCCGCGAGATACTGGGTATACAGGCATTAATGGAGGATGTGGAAAACGCTCATCCAAATATTCCATAATAATGCGTGATTCGTACAACACGAGTTCACGATCAACCAAAGTCGGTACAGAGTTGTATGGATTTACTTCAAGTAAATCTTCAGGCATCTCACTTGGGTCTACCTGTAAAACATCAACGGTAACCCCTTTTTCAGCCAATACGATACGTACTTGGTGACTATATAAATCATCGGCACCAGAAAAAAGTGTCATGATAGAGCGCTTGTTGGCAGCAACAGCCATTGATACCCTCCAGAATCTAGAAAAAACAAAACAAACGAGGGGCTAAGCCCCCCGTTTACAAAATGCGGATAATGTATATTAACCGTTATTGATGGCTAGTGCACATCTTTCCAGTATTCTTTCTTCAACAAATACGCAATTATGAAGAAAATAAACAAGAATCCAAGTACCCACCAACCTAAAGCTTCACGCTCTAGCTGAACTGGTTCGGCAGAATAAACTAAGAAACCCGTGATATCACGGACGACTTGGTCGTATTCTTCTGCCGTCAATTTGCCACCCGTGGTAACAATATTACCATCTTTATCTTTTACAAGAGATACATTACCAGCTTCATCTTTCGTAACAGTAGCAAGACCTTGTAAGTCTTGTAATACGTGTGGCATACCCACTGCTGGGAACACTATATTGTTCACACCAAATGGACGAGTCTCATCTGCGTAGAAACCTTTTAGGTATGAAAATACCCAATCAGCACCACGAACACGAGCAACCAACGTTAAATCAGGAGGCGCAGCACCAAACCATTTAGCGGCATCTGGAGTAGGAATAGCGTTTTCCATTAAATCACCGATTTTTGCACCGGTGAACATGTACTTGTTACGCATATCATCGTTAGAGATGCCTAAATCAGTTGCAACACGCTCGTAGCGTTGGTATTGAGTGCTGTGACAACCAGAGCAGTAATGTTGGAATGAATCCAAACCACGCTCTAATGACGCTTTATCATGCAAATCAACGTTAGCACTTTCTAAGTGAACACTATGTCCACTGGCGGCCATTGCGAGAGATGGCAGCAATGTAACTAATGCAATTAATAACTTTTTCATTAGTGTGTCACCCTCGTTGGGACTTCTTTTGTTTTCTCATTCTTACTGTAAACCCATAAGGCTACGAAGAAAGCAAAGTAAGTGAAAGTGAATACACGTGCCGCAATAGTTAACTCAGGAGTTGCAGGAACAACACCTAAATATCCTAAAATAATGAACGACACTGTAAATTGTGCAATGTTGATCTTGTGGATCATGCTGCGATAGCGAATAGACTTCACTTTACAACGGTCAAGCCAAGGCAGTAGGAATAACACTGCAATAGACAGACCCATACCAATAACGCCTACCAATTTATCAGGGATAGCACGTAAAATGGCATAGAAAGGTGTGAAGTACCAAACTGGCGCAATGTGTTCCGGTGTTTTCATTGGATTAGCCGCTTCAAAGTTTGGCTTTTCTAGGAAATATCCACCGCCTTCAGGCATGAAGAACAACACATAACAGAACACGATTAAGAACCCAGCGACACCCATAATATCTTTTACAGTGTAGTAAGGGTGGAATGGAATACCATCAATAGGCCATCCGTTCTCATCTTTGTTCTTTTTAATCTCAACACCATCAGGGTTATTTGAGCCCACTTCATGCAAGGCGATTAGGTGTAAGAACACCAACACAACCAATACAAGTGGTAGCGCAATAACGTGCAGTGCGAAGAAACGGTTTAGTGTTGCACCTGAAATAACGTAATCACCACGGATCCACAATGTTAGGTCATCACCAATAATAGGGATGGCACCAAACAAAGAGATAATTACCTGCGCACCCCAGTAAGACATTTGTCCCCAAGGTAGTAAGTAACCCATAAATGCTTCAGCCATTAACACAAGGAAAATCAACATACCAAACAGCCATAATAGCTCTCTTGGTTTTTGATAAGACCCGTATATTAATCCACGGAACATGTGCATATAGATGACAAAGAAAAATGCCGATGCACCTGTAGAGTGCATATAACGTAGCAACCAACCGTAATCAACATCACGCATGATGTATTCAACAGAAGCAAATGCGCCTTCTGCTGTCGGTACGTAATTCATGGTCAGCCAAATACCTGTCAGCAATTGGTTAACCAAAACTAATAGCGCTAATGAACCAAAGAAATACCAAAAGTTAAAGTTCTTTGGTGTCGCATACTGCCCCACATGACGGTTATATGTAGCCGTCATTGGGATGCGAGCATCAATCCAATCAATAATATTCTTAACCATTACGCCGCTCCTGTATCTACACCGATGATAACGTTAGCATCATCAACATATTTGTGCGGTGGGATCACTAAGTTTAGTGGTGCTGGAACACCCTGGAATACACGACCGGCCATGTCAAATTTAGAACCATGACAAGGACAGAAGAAACCAGAAGTTACACCTTCAACCTGCTCACCGAATGAATCAGGCAGATAAGTTGGTGAACAACCTAAGTGAGTACAGATACCGACTGCAATAAAAAATTCAGGCTTAATAGAACGCGCAGGGTTAGTTGCATATTCTGGTTGCTGCATTTCTTCTGAAGCAGGATCGCGTAATTGACTGTCTAATGTTTTAAGATTATTTAGCACAGCTTCTGTACGACGAACGACCCAAACCGGTTTTCCGCGCCATTCGACACGAATTAACTGACCTGGTTCTACTTTACTAATATTTACTTCGACCGGCGCACCTGCAGCTTTCGCTTTGGCGCTCGGATTCCATGACTTGATGAAAGGAACCGCTACAGCGACGGCACCAGCACCACCTACTACGGCGGTTGCAGCTGTCAGGAATCTGCGACGTCCGGTATCGACTGGCGCATTGCTCATCCACTTATCTCCCAGAGGGTGTTGGAATTTTTATATTTCAATACTTTAGCGACCCAAAATGGTGAAACGCTAAAATCATAGTTTGAGGCGGTGCTCATTATAGCGAAAAATTAGAACCAGATCATAGTGAAAACACACATCTAAGATGAGGATATTAACATTTTTTTTAAAATCGCTTATAAATCAGCCATTTTATAACAATTAGTTGCCACTTAATTAGCAATAAAAAGCTTGAGAAATGCATTTAAAACAATAAATTATTAATGATAAATAATAAAAGACATCAGAAATATCTACTGTTGTGATTGATGACCGCTTTTGGGAAAACTGAATTCATAGCAAAAACATTAGGGGTGGTTGATCTTTCAAGGTTATTTTTACAGCGAACTTTTGGTCATTACTTAAACAAGAGCTACAAGGCAGAGGCTTTGTGGCGTAGTTATTCTACATGAAAAGCTGATAACGCAGTAGAAATGACTCACAAACACTGCACAAGGGTTCGGCTAAAAACGTTTTACTCTTTGTTGAGTGCATCTTCTCGACGTGATGGTTACTTAGATTAATAGGCTGTAATCTACTCGCCTCGGTTAACACATTTTTATCTCGAACAAAATTCAACCAGTAAAGATCTACAGACCTAGATAATAGGCACAAAAAAGCTCGGTAAAAACCGAGCTTTTTAATGCAAAAAACATACGCGGGTATTATTTAACGCTAGATGATTTCATGTACTTGAAGAAATCACCTTCAGGTTCTAACACCATAATGTCATTTTTACCGGCAAAACTTTCTTTGTATGCTTCTAGGCTACGTAAAAAACTATAAAACTCAGCATCTTTACTGTAGGTATCAGCATAAATTTTTGCCGCTAATGCATCACCTTCACCACGAATAGTAAGGGCTTTACGTTCAGCTTCAGCAATCTTTACTGTCACATTGGCATCAATAGTCGCACGGATAATTTCAGCTTGTTCTTTACCTTGTGCACGGTGCTCTTTCGCCACAGCTTGACGTTCAGCACGCATACGTTGGTAAATACTAATACTGACATTAGCAGGTAAATTAATTTGCTTTACGCGCACATCAACTACTTCAATACCGAGATTTTGTGCACTTTCAGAAGCATTTTCTAATGCGTCGGTTTGCAATTCATCACGCTTACCTGAAACAATTTCCTTGATTGTGCGACGACCAAATTCAGTACGTAAATCGTTGCTAATTTTGGCTTGTAATAAGCTTTCTGCATTGGCTTTAATACCGCCATTGGTAGAAAGATAGTACTTTTCAAAATCACGAATACGCCACTTAACATAAGAGTCGACCATTAAGTCTTTCTTTTCAGAAGTAACAAAACGATCTGCTGCGCCGTCCAATGTCTGGATACGAGCATCCAGATAGCGAACTTTATCGACTAAAGGTAATTTAAAGTGAAGGCCAGGAGCAAAAACGGTTGTTACGTCTCCATCTTTAAGCACCTTACCGAAACGTGCAACAATCGCGCGCTCACCTTCGCTTACCACCATCAAAGAGGAAAAACTCACCCCTAAAATGATCACTAGAATGATCAGAGCTAATCTACCCATTGTTAGTTCCTCCCTTGGCGAATACGATCTTCGCGGCTGAGACGACCATCAGTCGGCATGCTAGTAATAGGTGTATCTACACCACTACTAGAAACAGAATTGATGTGACGTTCTACCTCAGGTTCTACTTGATTGCGCAGACTCTTAGAAGAATCCATCAGCTTATCCAAAGGTAAATACATCAGATTACCGCTACTCTTAGTGTCGATAAGAACTTTATTTGTATCAGCCAACACAGATTGCATCGCATCTATGTATAAACGATTTCGGGTTACACCTGGAGCAGCTTTATACTCAGGTAATAACTTCTCAAATCGAGCGACTTTACCTCTAGCTTCAAGAACTTCACGCTCTTTATAAGCACTAGCTTGTTGTGCCATACGCTCTACTTGACCACGCGCTTTGGGTTCGATTTCACGAGCATAAGCTTCAGCTTCGCGAATAAAGCGCTGTTCATCTTCCTGAGCAGAGATAGCATCATCAAATGCATCTTTTACTTCTTCTGGAGGACGAGCGGGTAAAAAGTTAACATCACGAATTTCCAAGCCTAATTTATACGGCTCAATAATACGCTCTAACTCAGTCCAAGTATCACGACGAATAGCATCACGTCCAGTGGTTAAAATGTCATCCATACGATTATGCCCAATGACATAGCGCAACGCACTATCAGTCGCTTCACGTAAACTCGAATTGGCATCGACTGCACTGTACAAGTATGAATAAGCATCTGATACGCTATATTGAACCACAAGTTCAACATTCACGATATTTTCATCAGATGTCAGCATTCTGCCAGACGCTGGAATCGAACGGAACGTTTCCACATCAACCATTGTCACATCGTCAATAAAAGTGGCTTTCCAATGTAAACCGGAACTCACTTCACCGATGTGCTGACCAAAACGGAGTAACACTCCACGCTCAGCTTCTTTAACCGTGTATAAGCCAGACAATGCCCAAATAATTAAGGCAATCACTGCTATTATAATCAGTAAAGATGAATTAAATGGCTGACCAGTGGCGCTACCGCCTCCCTTGCCACCAAAGCGTTTTGATAGGTTACGAAATACTTCGTCAAGATCTGGTGGCCCTTTATCGTTACCACCTTTATTTCCCCAAGGGTCTTTGTTCCCCTTGTTACCGGGCTCATTCCAAGCCATTTAGCACTCCATAATTGGATGAAATAAATGAGATTAACAAGTGGCGTCTACTTCTGAAGGTTCAAAAATAAATGCCTCTAATTCCCCTTGACTCTGTTTAGCTAATCGGCGCCAATTGGCGTCCGATAAACGAACAGATAAAATACAGTTCCCCAGATTGTCATACTCTTTCTGCTGTATTGCATCCAGTCGATAAAACTGGCCAAGATAATGTCCTGCTGATGCAGGTATTTTCAATGTAAGCTCGCAAATCACTTCACCGATTAATTCGGTTATCGCTTTCAGCAGCAAATCAAATCCAATGCGTTTTTGCGCAGAGACCCAAACCCTCTCAGGTTTACCATCTTCATCGTAATCGATACGAGGCGCGAAATCTTCAAGTAAATCAATCTTATTGCATACAATCAATTGAGTGATTTCATCTGCATCAATTTCTTCCAATACTCTTTGTACTTGGTCAAAATTTTCAGTCATATTGTCATCAGCACAATCAACGACATGTAAAAGAATTTCAGCTTGTCGAGTTTCTTGTAATGTGGCTTTAAATGCTGCGACGAGATCATGAGGTAAATGACGAATAAAGCCAACAGTATCCGCTAAAATCACCGCACCATCAGGTAACGATAATTTACGCAGTGTCGGATCTAATGTTGCGAATAACTGATCGGCTGCATAAACATCCGATGACGTTAGCGCATTAAATAATGTCGATTTACCCGCATTTGTATAGCCTACTAAAGACACAGTCGCTAAATCACTGCGCTTACGAGCTCGTCGGCTTTGCTCACGTTGTTTATCTACTTTATCGAGGCGTCGATTAATATTCTTAATCCGGCCTCGTAATAAACGTCGGTCTGTTTCGAGCTGGGTCTCACCCGGCCCTCGCATCCCGATACCACCTTTTTGTCGCTCTAAATGAGTCCAACCACGAATTAGGCGTGTCGACATGTGGCGCAATTGCGCTAGCTCCACTTGCATCTTACCTTCATGAGTTCTCGCTCGTTGAGCAAAAATATCAAGGATCAACGTAGTTCGATCTAAGACTCGACACTGACACACCACTTCAAGATTACGCTCTTGAGCTGGACTCAATGCATGATTAAAAATCACTACATTGGCTTCAGTAGCAGCGACCATAGCAGCAAGTTCTTCTGCTTTACCGGAACCAATAAAAAACTTTCGGTCCGGCGAGCGTCTGCTGCCAGTAATCACTCCAACAGAGCGAGCACCAGCAGATTCAACTAACAACTGTAATTCAATTAGATCTTCTCGACGCTCTTCGTCTGAAAAGTCTATATGAACCAATACAGCTGTTTCACCCGCTTCATAACGATCAAACAAAAATTATATTCCTTTTCAAATTATTCAGCATCGCTTTCTTCACCATGGGCAGTACCCTGGTGAGCAGAAACATTAAATGGGCGTGCTGGTACGACTGTTGAAATAGCGTGTTTGTAAACCATTTGGCTTACAGTATTTTTCAACAAGATAACAAATTGATCGAATGACTCAACTTGGCCTTGTAATTTAATACCATTCACTAAATAGATAGAGACTGGTACACGCTCTCGACGCAATGCGTTCAAAAATGGGTCTTGTAAAGATTGCCCCTTAGCCATTTTCAATTTCCTTTTTTATTTTAAAATATGTTGAATTAAGTTTTATTGTTTAGTTTTAGTATTATACAGCAACAGCTAATAAGCTAGCGGCTTTGTCGCATAAGCGTAACTAAATTCCCTTCTACACCACTTTCAAGCCACTGTAAATCTGGCCAGCTCCTCAACCATGTTAATTGACGTTTAGCCAATTGCCTAGTGGCTGCGGTAGCTTTTTCGACCATTGTCGCATGATCAAATTCATTATCTAGGTACTGCCAGCACTGTCTGTAACCAACGCAACGCATAGATGGTAGCTCTAAATGCAAATCATCACGCGCTTTCAAACGCGCAACTTCTTCGATAAAACCTTGCTCTAACATGATATTAAAACGCTTTGCGATTAACTCATGTAATACTTTTCGATCGTTTGGTGCAATAGCAAATTGCACTACATCATACGGCAAAGCGGCTGACTTAGTTTGTGTCAATTCAGTCATTGTTTTGCCACTGATCCGATAAACCTCTAAAGCCCGCGACAATCGTTGTGGATCGTTAGGATGAATTCTTTCTCCAGCAACAGGGTCAATATTACACAATTCTTGATGCAGCGCATCCCAACCCTCGGTTTGCGCTTGCGCTAATATTTGTTGCCTAATAGCTTCATCAGCACTGGGTAAAGGTGATAAGCCTTCTAACAATGCCTTAAAATACATCATGGTGCCACCCACGAGTAAAGGGGTCTTACCACGGCTAATAATGTCTTCGATAGCCAATAATGCATCACGGCGAAAATCTGCCGCGGAATAACTTTCGCTAGGGTCAAGAATATCAATTAATTTATGCGGAGCCATTTCCAGCTCTTCAGCACTGGGTTTAGCAGACCCTATATTCATATCACGATAGATCAACGCAGAATCTACTGAGATAATTTCACAATTATATTGAGTTGCCATATCAATGGCTAATGCCGTTTTGCCTGAGGCGGTAGGCCCCATTAAAAAAATCACTTTCGGCTTATCGACACTATTCACGTTAATTATCTTTCATCCAATTTTGCCAAGGCATTATGCGCTCTTGGTCATAACAAGTTTGTTGCGTTTCATCGTCAAGTGAACAAAATTGCAGCCATAAAGCTTGAGCTGGCTCAAATTGCGATAAACTTTGTTGTGCCAACCAACCTACGATAGCGCTTTCTGTAGGTTGCTCTAATTGTATCCATTGCAGTAACTCTGGGATCACAATAGCAAGTTGGCATTCCCTCAAATATGGGGGCACTTTTTTAATAATCAACTGTTGGAAGCGAATTGTTAATTCAATACCCATTTGACGCAGTAATTGATCACGAGCGGCTAAGGTTTCTATCCAGTCCAAATCTGCGGCTAAAGACACAGGCATTAATAAAGGTTGCGACACTAAACCGTTAGCTAATTTGGTTGCTATGTCTTTCTTTCTTACTGCCAATAACACGGTTTTTATCGACAGTAATGACAGCTTATCATCTTTACAGATAACCCAATGCTCACCCGCTAATAACGGCGGCATGGCAACTTGATGTACAGCCTCGTTAACATAGGATACCGCGCTATTCATCGGGGTATGCAACAACTGCCCATAATTAGCAATAGCGGTTTTCGTCTGGGCAGATGAAGATGCACCAGAAGGCTTTGTACCATAACTAGGCTTAATTGCAGCTGAATAGCCACCAGATGAGCCATTTGTCTTACCAGGTACATGCATCGAACCAAATTGACTAACGCTGTTAATCGTCTTACTCGAACCATGATTAAGTGTAAAAATGTCTTCTGTGGTATCGGCCACTTTCGCATCATGCATCATGTTTGATTCGGTGTGCATTGTTACAACAGTATCATGATGTTCTAATTCATCTGATAAAGGTAACAAAGGCATTTCGACTAATGCCGATTGCACCGCTTGTAAAATAAAGTCATGTACATAACGAGATTGATGAAACCGCACTTCATGCTTAGCAGGATGAACATTGACATCTACTTGATGTGGGTCAAGTGATAACATCAACACATAGCCCGGCTGATGTTCAATACCATATTCAGCAAATGCTTGTTTTACGGCATGGTTAACCAATCGGTCTCTAATTAAGCGTCCGTTGACATAAAAAAAGTTGGTATCGGTGATAACAGTGTCTTGTGGCGACTGCAGATAACCCGTTAATAATAAATCATCGTGTTCACAAGCAATGCTCAATGCCTGTTCAGCAAAAGCTCTGCCACAAATTTGCGCCAAACGTTGTTGAGTTTGAATGTCAGTATTAGCAGGACGATACTGACGTACTAACTTACCATTGTGTGTCAGGGTAAAGTGAATATCGCTACGAACAATGGCTATGCGCTTTAACCACTCATCTATATGAGTAAATTCAGTTTTATCACTTTTTAAAAAACGGCGTCTGGCGGGAGTATTAAAAAATAAATCGACCACATCAATAGTCGAGCCTTGAGGATGCGCAGCAGGAGTCACTTTCACGTCCATTTGCGAGCCTTCAGCATAGGCCTGCCAAGCTTCAGATTGCTCTGCAGTTTTCGACGTTAATGTTAATCGCGACACCGAACTAATACTGGCCAAGGCCTCGCCCCGAAAACCAAAGCTTAAAATAGCTTCGAGGTCATCGAGCGTATGTACTTTTGAGGTTGCGTGACGCGATAACGCCAATGCCAACTCATCTTTAGGAATACCCGCACCATTATCGCGAATACGAATAAGCTTGCTGCCGCCTTTGTCGATATCAATATCAACTCTAGTCGCACCAGCATCTAAACTGTTTTCAACCAGTTCTTTGACCACCGAAGCCGGACGTTCCACTACTTCACCGGCTGCGATTTGGTTTGCAAGTTGAGGTGGTAGCAGCTGAATAGCCATATTAAGCCCTTGGGATCACAAGATGTTGACCAACACGAACCACGTCTGACTTCAAGTTATTAGCCTGCTTTAAACGTGAAATAGAAACGCGGTATCGCTGAGCGATAACAGACAATGACTCACCACGTTGTACTTTATGCTTTTGTGTTTGCGAGCTGTCAGAGCGTGTTTTAGCAATCAAAGTATCACTGGGCGCATTACTAGCAAAATAACGTTGCACTCCCGAATGGATGGCGCGGGCTATCTTTTCTTGATGCGCTGGGTTTCTTAGTAAACGCTCTTCTTGTGGATTAGAAATAAAACCTGTTTCCACCAGAATTGAAGGTATATCCGGCGATTTAAGTACCGCCAAACTAGCAGCTTCTGGTTTATGCTTATGTAATTTGGTGACACTGTTGAGATCTTTTAATACATCGCCAGCAATAGAATTACTTATCGCCATAGAACTATTCATCGACATATCTAAAAGGGTCATGGCTAAATATTGTTCGCTATCAGAGTTTTGAATAATTTCTCCAGCACCCCCTAATAACTCAGAGTGCTTCTCTTTTTGCTCAAGCCAACGACCAATTTCAGTATTTGCACGGCGCATAGATAATACCCAAACCGATGCGCCCTGAGGCTGAGGAGAAGTAAATGCATCTGCATGAATTGAAATCAATAAATCTGCTTTAATATTACGAGCCAGCTCAGAGCGTTTATTTGGATGAATATAATAATCACCACGTCTCGTCATCACAGCACGCATTCCTGCTGTTTGATTAATTTTGCTGGCTAAACGCGTTGCAATTTCCATCACCACACGCTTTTCGTAAGTCCCAGAGGGGCCAATTGAGCCAGGATCTTCACCACCGTGTCCAGCATCAATGGCGATCACAATATCTCTAGATGACTGATTAGCAGAACGACTGACCGTATTCACCGTTGGCGACTCGCCGTTAGAATCTTCTAAATCGACGACAAGGCGGTTGCCATAAGGAGCGGTTGGAGGCAATGTAAATAGACTGGACTTTACCGGTTTAGTTAAATCCATAACCAGACGCAATACACCTTTTTTAGGTGGAGAACTAAAGCGTATCTTTTTGATAATTTTACTATTGTTAGCTATTTTATCTAAATTAATCTTGGCGCCAGTATCTTGAATGTCGACCACTAAACGATGAGGACCGGTTAAGGTAAAGCTGTCATAATTAGGTGATTGAGTTAAATCGAACACCACTCGCGTCGATTCTGGGGCAGCCCAAATGCGCACGCTATCAAGTTGGTTGGCAGCCCAAACCACATTAGACTGCAAAAACAACAGCATGAATACTACAGAGGTAAAAAACGTATTTTTTAAAGTCATTATTATTTTATTTTATTTATAATTGCCTGCCCAGCAGGGGATAAGCCTTGTAATTCAATTTGTCTTTGAGATTCTTTATAACGCAAATGCAAATGGATGTCAGCCTCAGGGAGTAATCCATGACCATTATTAGGCCATTCAACTAGACACACACTTCTGTCAGTAAAATAATCACGGATACCCATATACTCGAGTTCTTCTGGGTCAGCTAATCGATATAGGTCAAAATGAAATACATCCATATCATTAAATTCATAGGGCTCGACCAAGGTGTATGTCGGACTTTTCACCGCGCCTTGATGACCTAAACTTTGAATAATGCCTCGACTAAACGTTGTTTTACCCGCCCCTAAATCCCCCGTAAGATAAATAGTGAGTGGCGGCTTTATCCACTGTGCAATTTGTTGTCCAAGGGCAACAGTAGCTTGTTCATTTTCAAGGGTTTTAAACAGCGATGTCATGTGTAAAGTCAGCTTCCATAAAAAAGAGATACAAGAATGCTAAATATACCAGAAGTTACCGGGGAACTCCCACTGTTATAGTGGTTATTTTTTGTTAATAAAAAAACCAGCTACTGGGAATAGCTGGCAAAATCACACTTCAGGAAGTTATATTAAAATTTCAACGCCTCGTTTAAATGTCATCCATACGGATGGTGCTATGAACTAAACGTTTTTGTTGAGTTTGTGCAACACGGACTAAGTCCATTAATGCACTTTTAATTTCATCAGTTGGGCTACTAATAGCTGTTTTTTCTAGTAACGCGATTAAGCGGTTTTCTAGGTCTAAATGCAATTCAAGCACTTCGTCTTCTTTCATATTGGCAGGGAGTGACGTTTCATTGCAACGCTTGCTAAAATCTTCAAAAGTAATGTCTTTATACCAAGTATTTAATATTCTTGATGGTGCATCTTCAATATAGCTTTCTAACGTTTCGTAAATATGTCTTTGGTGTTGTTGAAAATAAGTCAACATCATCTTAACTCGAGAGGAATCCGCATTACGATCTAAGCGCTTATATAATTTCTCCATATCGAGATGGCAATTAGCAACGTAATCAAGTAGCTCACTTAGTTGTTGGATCCGCATAAAACTCACCTCGTTTAAAGCCCTAACTTCTTAGGAAAATCTATCTTGAGTTGATTATCAAAGATTACAACAGTAAATGATTTGAAGCAGATCATGTTTTACTTCACCAATATGCGCTTACTTTAGAGATCCATGAAGAAGTGAGTACTAGATCACTTATTTGTTGATTGCAAAAAGATTTGCTCAAACACAAATGATGCAAATTTATTAAAATAATAAGGTTCAGACTGAATTAGACTCGGATTGATGGCTATTAAAAAATGTAGATCGAGCTATACGTTTCTCAATAATGGTTCGAACGGATGATCGCTTTATGACGTCTAGCTTGGCAAACAAAAAAGGTATCGCATTCTCTAAGGGCGCAACTGAGCTAATGTCGCTGTAGTTATTCGTAAGATTTAGAACAAAGAAGATTTGGAGCAAATAGGATTAATAAGGAAGTAATTTGGAGTGACATATCTTTTTAATAATGGGGGATTCGAACTGATGACCGCTTTATGACGTCTAGTTTAGCAAACAAAAAGGTATCGCATTCTCTAAAAGCGCAACTGAGCTAATGTTGTATTTTAAACTAGGGATTTCAAACTAGGGAAGTGATTTGGAGCGACGTTTCTTTATAAATAAAGAGTGGTTCGAACTGATGACCGCTTTATGACGTCTAGCTTGGCAAACAAAAAGGTATCGCATTTTCTAAAAGCGCAACTGAGCTAATGTTGTATTTTAAACTAGGGATTTCAAACTAGGGAAGTGATTTGGAGCGACGTTT